>CAKUMG010000962.1 GCA_934667465.1 uncultured Actinoplanes sp.
CTGGCCCAGCAGCAGCACCCGGGTCTGCTCCGGCGGGCACAGCCGGTAGGCCGCGAAGAGGTCCTCGACCGGGGGATAGATCGTCTCCGTGGCGTACTGCTCGCCCACGAACGCACCCAAAGCCGCGGTGGCATCGGCGTCGAGGAACGGGGTGAGTTCCTGACGCCAGGCGGGCGGGAGCAGCTCGGGAAGATTCATGCGCACACCATAGCCACGGGGTCCGACACTTTTAGAGCGAGCCGATCCGCTCCGCCCAGTCGCCGCCGCGGCCCTCGAGCGAGATCACCCGGGTGTCGTCGTCGAGCCGGTCGATGCGGACCGCGAGGTATTCGTCGTTGAGCTGCTCGACCAGGCCCGCACCCCACTCGACGGCGGTCACCGCGTCCTCCGCGGAGGCGTCCAGGTCGAGGTCGTCGATCTCACCCCGCGGGTCGGCGGCGTCACCCAGCCGGTACGCGTCGGCATGCACCAGCGGCACCTTCCCGCCGCGCGCCGGATCGGGGCGGTGCACCCGCGCGATCACGAACGTGGGCGAGGTGATCGACCCGAGCACCCCCAGACCGGCGCCGATCCCCTGCACCAGCGCGGTCTTGCCGGCGCCCAGCGGCCCGGTCAGGAGCAGCAGGTCGCCGGCGCGCAGCACGCCCGCCAGCCGCCGCCCGAACGCGTGCGTGTCGTCCAGCGTGGACAACCGGATGCCGTCCGCGCTCACGAGATCCGCTCCAGGAACGGGATCAGGGCCGCGTTCACCTCGTCCGCCTTCTCCAGCATCACCACGTGACCGCTGTTCTCGATCTTCAGGAGCTCCGCCTCCGGGAGATGCTTCTTGATCTCCTCGGAGTGGGCCACCGGGGTCAGGTAGTCCTTCGTGCCGACGAGCACGAGCACGGGCACACCCTGCAGGACCGACAGCGCCGGGAACCGGTTGTGGGTGTAGAGCGTGCGCAGATACTTCGTCAGCGTCTCCACGGACGTCCGCGAGTTCATCTCCTCCACGAACGTCACCAACGACGGGCTGGGCCGCGGATCGCCGAACCCGTAGCGCCGGGTGAGCAGCCAGGCCAGGTCCGAGGACACGCCGCGGGCCCGGTCGATGGTCCCGCCGCCGAGCCGGGCGGCGCCGCTCCACAGCGGGAAGAACGGCGCGCTGGCGCGGGCCACCAGGCTGGGGATGCCGAGGTGGGACTTGTCGATCAGGCCGGCCGACGTGGACATGAGCACGACGCCTGTCACCCGGCCGTCGAACCACTCCGGATACTGCTCGGCGAACGCCATGATCGTCATGCCGCCCATCGAGTGGCCGACGAGGATGATGTGCCCCTCCGGCACGGCGGCGTCGAGCACGGCGGCCAGCGACTTGCCGAGCGCCTCGATGTCGTAGTCGCCGGACTTGAGCTTGCTCGAGCGGCCGTGCCCGGGCTGGTCGTAGAAGACCAGCCGGTGGTCGGAGAGCTCGGTCAGCGCCAGCCGCTGGAAATAGAAGGTGCCCATGTCGAGCGCGAACCCGTGCACGAAGACGACGGTGGGCTTGTCACCCGGCTCCTTGGGCTCGACGATCTCGACGTGCAGCTCGGTGCCGTCCGCAGCGGTGACGGTGAGTTCCTCGTCGTACGGCTGGTCGCCGAACTCCTCGTCCACGTACGGATCTCCGGGCGCCTGCACCGACTTGCGGACCAGCGCCCGCTCGACGGCGAACGCCGTGGCCAGGCCGGCCGCGGCCACCCCCACGACGGCACCGGCGATGCCGACCTGCTTGGCGCGTCGCGAGCCGAAGGCCGGAAGGCTGACCGGGCTCATGCCACCCCCTTCCCGTCAGCGAGGTCGGCGGATACCCCGGCCACGCCGTCGTACACCCGCGGCACCCGGACTCCCCCGAACCGCGTCACGATCTCGTAGTTGATCGTCCCGACCGCGTCGGCCCAGTCCGTCGCGATGGGCTCGCCGCCGGTGCCCGGGCCGAACAGCGTCGCCACGTCGCCCGGCGCGACCGGGTCGTCGCCGCAGTCGAGCACGATCTGGTCCATGCAGACCCGGCCCGCGATCGTGCGGACCTTGCCGCCGAGCAGCACCGGGCCCACGTTCGACGCGTGCCGCGGCACCCCGTCGCCGTAGCCGAGCGGCACCAGCGCGAGCGTGGTCTCGCGGTCCGTGTGGTAGGCGTGCCCGTACGAGACGCCCTGCCCCGCCGGCACCCGCTTGGTCAGGGTGACCCGGGCCCGGGCGGTCATCGCGGGCCGCAGCCCGGGCGGCTGCGTGCCGGGCAGCGGCGAGAGCCCGTAGATCGCGATCCCGGGCCGGACCAGGTCGTAGTGGGAGTCCGGCCGGGTCAGCGTCGCCGCCGAGTTGGCGATGTGCCGGTAGCGCGGCCGGATACCCACCTGCTCGGCGGCGGCGAGCCCGGCGGCGAACGCGGCCAGCTGGTGGTCGGTCGTCTCGTGGCCGGGCTCGTCGGAGCGGACGAAGTGGCTCCACACCCCGACGGCCTCGACGTCCCCGTCGGCCTGGGCCTTCGCCGCCGCCTCCAGCAGCGGCCCCCACTCCGCCGGGGTGGCCCCGCCACGGGCGAGCCCGGTGTCGAGCTTGAGATGCAGGCGGGCCGTACGCCCGGCGGCCCGGGCCGCGGCGACGATCTCGGCCAGCTGCGGGAGGCTGCCGGCGCTGAGGTCCACCGCCGCCTCGACGCCCGCGCGCAGCGGCATCCCGGGCGCGTGCAACCAGGACAGCACGGGGGCCGTCACCCCGGCGCGGCGCAGGGCGAGCGCCTCCTCCAGGGTCACCACGCCGAGCCAGGTGGCACCGCCGGCGAGGGCGGCGCGGGCCACCGGGACCATCCCGTGCCCGTACGCGTCGGCCTTGACCACGGCCATCACCTCGGCGGTGGTGCCCGCGCGCAGCGTGGCGACGTTTCCGGCGATGGCGTCCAGGTCGATCCGGACTTCGGTCTGCCACATGCGCTTCAGCCTACTGAGAGGTAACGGGAGCCGGTGCCGAGCAGGTCCGCCAGCGCCGGCCGGAGCGCCGCGGCCACGTCCGCCGAGGTCACCGGGCCGTCCACGGCGGCCCGCCGACCCGCCAGGCCGTGCGCGTAGGC
>CAKUMG010000963.1 GCA_934667465.1 uncultured Actinoplanes sp.
GCGTGGCGCTGAAGAACGCCAAACTGCTGATCAAGCGGTACGTCGACGAGGTCGCCGAGGTGCTCAAGACCCAGGTGGCGCAGGCGAGCACCGGCACGATCGACCGGTCGATCCCGCCGAAGCGCGTGTTCCGCAACCTCGACATCGACCGGACCATCTGGAAGAACCTGCCCAACTGGAGCCCGGAGGACGAGCGCCTTTACGTCGACCGGCTCTACTACAAGCAGACCGCGAAGCGCACGACCCCGGCGCGGCTGATCGTCGTGGTGGACCAGTCGGGCTCGATGGTCGACGCGATGGTGAACTGCACGATCCTGGCCTCGATCTTCACCGGGTTGCCCAAGGTCGATGTGCACCTGATCGCGTACGACACGAGGGCCCTCGACCTGACGCCCTGGGTCCACGATCCGTTCGAGGTGCTCCTGCGCACGAAGCTCGGCGGCGGCACGGACGGCACCGTGGCGCTCGAGCTCGCCCGGCCCAAGATCACCGACCCGCGCAACACGGTAGTCGTCTGGATCTCGGACTTCTACGAGTGGCGCGAGCAGGAGGTCTTCGACGGGATGGCCGCGATCCACCGCACCGGGGCGAAATTCATCCCGGTCGGCTCGGTGAGCAGCGGCGGCCAGCAGAGCGTCAACCCGTGGTACCGCCAGCGCTTCAAGGACCAGGGCACCCCGGTGCTCTCGGGCCGCATCACCAAGCTCGTGACCGAGCTCAAGAACTTCCTCGACTGACACGCCGACAAGGAGACACCCACCCATGAGCAACGAACTGCTGCGCGCCCCCGCCGAGGTCAAGTACGCCGAGGAGCTCGACTGGCTCGAGTCCGTCGACGACGGCCCGAAGCCCTTCTCGTGGCGGCTCAGCCCCAAGATGGTGCGCCTGTTCGTCCTCGGCTCGGAGCGTGCCGACGGGCTCGACCGCGAGATCGCCCCGAAGTGGTTCGGCGACCGCAGCTTCGTCGAGCGCTCCATCGTCACGCTCGCCTCCGACCGGGGGTTGCTGCTCATCGGCGACCCGGGCACCGGCAAGAGCTGGCTGGCCGAGCTGCTGGCCGCCGCGATCAGCCGCAACTCCACGCTGGTCGTGCAGGGCACCGCGGGCACCACCGAGGACCACATCAAATACTCGTGGAACGTGTCGATGGTCATCGCCAAGGGCCAGTCCCGGGCCTCGATGATCCCGTCGCCGATCATGACGGCGATGGAGGGCGGCGTCATCGGCCGCTTCGAGGAGCTGACCCGCTCCACGAGCGACGTGCAGGACGCGCTGATCTCAATCCTGTCCGAGAAGTACGTGTCGATCCCCGAGCTCGACGACGACAATATCGTCTTCGCCAAGCCCGGCTTCTCGATCATCGCGACCGCGAACAGCCGGGACCGGGGCGTCAACGACCTGTCGTCCGCGCTCAAGCGGCGCTTCAACTTCGTGCGGATCCCGGTGGTGACCAACAAGAAGAGCGAGGCGGAGATCGTCCGCTTCCGCACCGAGGAGCTGCTGCGCCGGCACGACATCGCGCTGGAGGTGCCGCCCACCCTGCTCGACGTGCTGCTGCAGAGCTTCGCCGACCTGCGCGCCGCGTCCGCGTCGGCCACCAGCGACGACGAGAAGCTGGAATCGGCGCTGTCCACGGCCGAGCAGATCGGCGTGCTGGAGGACGCGATCCTGCACAGCACGTTCTTCGGCGCGCGGGCGCTCACCTCGGAGACGCTGGCCGGGTCGCTGGTCGGGTCGCTCGCCCGGCGCAGCCCCGAGGATCTGGCCATCCTCAACAAGTACTGGCACGGGGTGATCGAGCCGCGCAGCAAGCAGGACGGCGGCGAGTGGACCGGCTTCCTGGAGGGCGGCCGCCAGGCGATCGCCACCCTGTCATGAGCGGTCCCTTCGACGCGCTGCGCGAGCAACTGCTCGGCGCGGCCGAGGAGCTGGGCGGCGGGCCCGCGGTGCTGCCGGAGATCCTCGCCGGGATGGTCGACGACGTCGACCAGGTGCTGCGCGAGCCGCTCGAGATCTTCCCGGTCTGCCACCACTCGCCGGCGTCCGCGCTGGCCATGGTGCGGCGGCTGCGCGAGAAGCAGCCGAAGGTCATCTATCTGGAGCTGTGCGAGGACCTCACGCCGCTCCTGACCGAGCTGCGCAACTGCCGGCTGCCGGTGGCGCTGCAGGCCTTCGCGTCCGAGCTGGAGGGCTTCCCGCCCGAGTCGGCGCCACTGAGCGTCATCGCGCCGATCACCCAGGCCTCCGCGGAATACCAGGCGATCGCGTACGCGCTGGAGACGCCCGGCGTCGAGCTGGTGCTCGTCGACCGCTCCACCGACCACGTCTTCCAGTGGCAGCCGGGCGCGGGCCCGGGGCCGGGGCACGGCGGCGAGCCCGAGGAGGACCTGCACGGCGACGCGGTGGGCGTGGAGATCGGGGACCTGCGTCCGCGCTTCGCCGAGCTGGAGGAGCACCTGCTGCACCACGGGCGGGTGCGGCACTGGTCGGAGTGGTGGGACCAGTATGTGGAGCAGCCGCTCGCCGGGGCCGACCACGACACGTACCGGCAGGTGATGGTGCTCGTCGGCAGCCTCTTCCGCCGGCTGGCCCCGCACGACACCCGCCGCTACGCGAGCGACGAGGACCGCGAGCGCTACATGTGGACGCGCATCCGCGAGCACCTCGCCGCGAGCGGCACCGACCGGGCCGACTGCCTCTACATCTGCGGGGCGTTCCATGCCGCGAGCCGGGTGCCCGAGGCCGGGTCCGACCCGGCGGCGCCCGCGTTCGCGATCACCCCGCGCACCGGCACGACCTGGCTCTACGGGCTGATCCCGTCGAGTCACTCGGCGATCGAGGCGCAGTTCGGCCTGGCGCCCGGCTCGGTCTCCATCGCGGCGGCCACCTGGCAGAAGACGCTGACCCGCAGCCGGCTGACCCCGTTCGAGCTGGCCGGCCAGCAGGGGCGCAAGCGGGCCAAGAAGGCGCTGCCCGCACCCGCCGCCGCCCGGCCGGTCACCGACCAGCTCACCGGCTATCTGGGCCGCGCGTCGGCGCCGGACGGGCTCGACGAGGAGGAATTGCGCGGCTGGTGCGTCGAC
>CAKUMG010000964.1 GCA_934667465.1 uncultured Actinoplanes sp.
GCGACATCATCACGAAGATCGGGGACACCCCGGTCACCTCGTACGGTCAGCTCACCACGGTCGTCCGCGAGCAGACCGCCGGTGGTACGACCCCGTTCGAATACACCCGCGACGGCGTGCCCGGCGTCGCACAGGTCAACCTGGCCACGGCCGAGCGCGCTCCCCTCGACAACCCCGACGGCACCCTGATCAAGGTCCCCGTGGCCGGTGTCTCCCAGGACATCGGCATGCCCGCCGTGATCGAATACGGCCCGCTCGCCGCCGTGCCGCGCACCTTCGAGTACGGCTGGAGCCTGGTGGAGGCGTCGTTCAAGGCGCTCGGCCGGATCCCGGAGAAGGTCCCCGCGCTGTGGCACTCGATCACCGGCGACGAGCGCGACCCGGAGACGCCGATCAGCGTCGTCGGCGCGAGCCGACTCGGCGGTGAGGCGCTCGAGCAGGGCGTGCCCGAGGTGTTCCTGATGGTCTTCATCTCGCTCAACGTGTTCATCGGCCTCTTCAACCTGCTGCCGCTGCTTCCGGTGGACGGCGGTCACATCGCGATCGCCTGGTTCGAACGGGTCCGGTCGTGGCTCTACGCCCGCCTCAAGAAACCCGACCCCGGTCGCGTCGACTACTACAAGCTCATGCCGTTGACCTACGCCGTCATCTTGATCGGTGGCGCGTTCACCGTGCTGACGATCACCGCCGACGTCGTCAACCCGATCTCGATCTTCTCCAGGTGAGTGTGAAATGACCGCAATCAGTCTCGGTATGCCGGCCGTCCCCCCGCCGCCGCTGGCCCCCCGCCGGCGGAGCCGTCAGATCAACGTCGGCGGTGTGCTCGTCGGTGGTGGTGCCCCGGTCAGCGTGCAGTCAATGACCACGACGCTCACCTCCGACATCAACGCGACCCTGCAGCAGATCGCGGAGCTGACCGCCTCGGGCTGCCAGATCGTCCGCGTCGCGGTGCCGTCGCAGGACGACGTGCTCGCGCTGCCGGCGATCGCGAAGAAGTCGCAGATCCCGGTGATCGCCGACATCCACTTCCAGCCCAAGTACGTGTTCGCCGCGATCGACGCGGGCTGCGCGGCGGTCCGGGTCAACCCGGGCAACATCCGCCAGTTCGACGACAAGGTCAAGGAGATCGCGAAGGCGGCCGGCGACGCGAAGGTCCCGATCCGGATCGGCGTGAACGCGGGCTCGCTGGACAAGCGCCTGCTGGAGAAGTACGGCAAGGCCACCGCGGAGGCGCTCGTCGAGTCCGCGCTCTGGGAGTGCTCGCTGTTCGAGGAGCACGGCTTCCGGGACATCAAGATCTCGGTCAAGCACAACGACCCGGTCGTCATGATCCGCGCGTACCGGCAGCTCGCCGAGCAGTGCGACTACCCGCTGCACCTCGGCGTCACCGAGGCCGGCCCCGCCTTCCAGGGCACGATCAAGAGCGCCGTGGCGTTCGGCGCGCTGCTGGCCGAGGGCATCGGCGACACGATCCGCGTCTCGCTGTCGGCCCCGCCGGTCGAGGAGATCAAGGTCGGCCAGCAGATCCTGGAGTCCCTCGGTCTGCGCGAGCGCGGCCTCGAGATCGTCTCCTGCCCGTCCTGCGGCCGCGCCCAGGTCGACGTCTACACGCTCGCCGAGCAGGTCACGGCGGCGCTGGACGGCTTCCCGGTGCCGCTGCGCGTCGCGGTCATGGGCTGCGTCGTCAACGGCCCCGGCGAGGCGCGCGAGGCCGACCTCGGCGTCGCGTCCGGCAACGGCAAGGGCCAGATCTTCGTCAAGGGCCAGGTCATCAAGACCGTGCCGGAGTCGCAGATCGTCGAGACGCTGGTCGAGGAGGCGCTGCGCCTCGCCGACGAGATGGGCACGGAGCTCCCGGAGGAGCTCCGCGACCTGCTCCCCGCCGGCCCGCAGGTCACCGTCCACTGATCCGCCCGGCCCGGGGCCTGTCGTCCCGGGCCACCCAGCCGAGGCTGCCGCGCGCAGACCCGTACCATGCAAGGCCCGGCGCAAAGGCAGACCTGTACCAAGCAGCCCCGCGCAAAGCGGGACCGAACACCGAACGTGCCCGGCCCCGCGAAGAGCGGGACCGGGCACGTCGTGGTTGAAGGGTCACTCGGTGTCGGAGGGGTTGTCCGACGCCAGCACCCCGTAGAGCTTGCGCTTCGTCTCGTTGAGGATCTCGAGCGCCCGCTGCCGCTGCTCCGGCGTGCCGTTGAAGCCCACCTGCCGCAGCGCGTCCATGATCCCGAATGCGGCGTCGCGGAAGTCGGCCACCTGGTCCATGGTGTCGTCGCTGAACTGCGCCCACGGCGGGTTCTGCGCGGCGGTCTCGGCCTCGGGCCGGCCGTCGGCGGTGAGCGAGTAGCGCTTGCGGCTGCCCGTGGTCTCCGCCTGGATCAGGCCCTCGTCCTCGAGCAGCTGCAGGGTCGGATAGACCGAGCCCGGGCTGGGCCGCCAGATGCCGCCGGTGCGGCTCTCCAGCTCCTGGATCATCTCGTAGCCGTGCATGGGCCGCTCGAGTAGCAGCGCCAGGATCGCGGGCCGGACGTTGGGCCGGCTGCCGCGGCCGCCGCGGCGGGGGCCTCGATGCCCGTGCCCGCCACCCGGAGGGCCCCAGCCGCCGGGCCCGCCGAACGGGAACCCGCCGCCTGGGCCCCCGAACGGGAACCCGCCGCGGGACCGGGCCGCCTCGCGCAGCCAGTGCATGTGTTCGTGCCTCATGATTTCTCCATCCTGTCGGCGATAGTTAGACGATATATCGGCAACCTGTCGTCGACAACCCCGGAGGCGAGGGTTTTTCGAACCGGCGGGGCGGGCCGGGTGTCAGATGACCGGCATCTGGCAATCTGGTAGCTGTGCTGACGGTGCCCATACGCCAACTCGGTGAGTCCGAGCGGAGCACGGTGGAACGGATCCTCGACGAGGACCCGTACGCCGGTGCGCAGATCGCCGAGCGGGTGGCGGCCCACAGCCTCAACTGGTGGCGCTCCGACGGGCGCGTCTACGGCTACGGTCCGGGCCGCCGGGTCGAGTCGCTGTGCTGGTCGGGCGCGCACCTCGTGCCGGTCCGGGCCACGCCGTCCGCCGTGGCCGCCTTCGCG
>CAKUMG010000965.1 GCA_934667465.1 uncultured Actinoplanes sp.
TCATCGGAGTCGAGGACGCCGCCATCCTCAACGCTGCCCTGCACCCGCTCTGCCGGCCGGTGCCCGGTGACGGGCGGACCCCGGCCCAGCGACGCGTGGACGCGCTGGTCGAGGTGTGCCAGCTCGCACTGCGGACCGGGGAGCTGCCCGAGCGCGGTGGCCAGCCCGCCCAACTCGCTGTCACCATCGGCTACGACCCACTGACGAAAGCCCTGGGCGCCGCCACCACCGACACCGGCGAGCACCTGTCCGCCGGGGCGGCGCGACGGTTGGCGTGCGACGGGCTGATCATCCCGCACGTGCTCGGCGGCGCCGGGCAGGTCCTCGACGTCGGCCGTGCCCGCCGCCTGGCCACCACCGCACTACGCCGGGCACTCACCATCCGAGACGGCGGCTGCGCCTGGCCGGACTGCGATCGGCCCCCCCGTTGGACCGACGCACACCACCTGCAGTTGTGGAGCGACGGCGGCCACACCGACCTCGACAACCTCGTCCTGCTCTGCCGCGCCCACCACAGGATGGTCCACAACCCGGACGCCGGTTGGCACCTGCGCATCGGTGCCGACGGGATGCCCGAATTCATCCCACCCGTGTTGCTGGACTACAGCCGGCGACCCCGCCGCAACCTCTACCACCGACGCGAATGAGGCGGAGGCCGGACATCGCGTGGCTGTCGCCGCGCGCCGGGCTGTGGTCCCGGGCCGCTGCCCGCCCGGCTGCTGAGTCATGCTCGCCCGCTCGGCGAGGCCGCCGAGTTGCTGTACGCCGCACCACCCGGGCCCGGGGTGGCGGCACTGAGATCACGGCGCATCGAGCTGCGCTGCTTCACGAAGGGCTTCCCGATCACGAACGACGAAGCCGCGATACCGTGACGCGACGATCCCGGACCTGCCGAGTTCCCTCATGGCCTTCTGGAGGCTCACTTCGGCTGCCCCGCACATCGTTCCCCATTCGGCCTGGGTGATGTGGATGTCCACGACGACACCGGACGGCTGCCGGAACCCGTAGGCGGCGGTGATGTCCCAGAGGACTCTGGCCAGACGCACCCGGACCGGAAACCGGGCGAAGTCGGTGCGGCGCACGTTGGACCACCGCAGCTTGTCCGCGACGATCCCGGCGACGGCCATGGCGGCGTCCGGGGAACTCCGGAGGAAGGCCCGGAACTCGGCGCGGTGCAGCACCCGGATGCGCGAAGCCGCGGCGCAAGCCGCCGCCCTGCTCGCCGTCACCTCCTGCACAACGCGGCGCAGCGCTACGCCCATCTGGCCGAGCGTCACGTCCTGCGCATCGCCGCCCGCCGCTCCCGGAACTATGCGCCGCATCGGATCCGTGAGGCGGAGGCGGACATCCAGAAGGCGATCTCCGAGGCCGGGATGCTGCGGTTCGGCGTCGAGGGAACGTACGTCCGCTGCCGGCCGTACGCCTGGCTGACTCTGGAGGAAGAGGTCAAACGACACATGCGCCCGCACTGGGAGCGCATGATCGAAATCGAGTGTGCGCACGAGGTCGACGTCCGCCGCGCCCAGTTGGCAGACAGGCTGAGCGCGCAGTGGCTGGCCGTGCTGACGAAGCTCGCCGACAACCCGCTGGCTGCCGGCGCCGCCAAGCTCACCGAGGATGCCTTCGCCGAGGTGGTCGCCGGCATCAGGACGGAACAGCAGGCCGCTCAGGACAGGTTCACCACGCTCATGGAGGAACATCTGCGGGGCGACCTCGGGCCGGTGGAGCGGGCCTACTCCGTCGACCGGCTCGTCGACATGCAAGCGAAGAAGAGCGACTGACGGAGCCGCGCTGGACGTCGGTCCGGTCCGTGGCGGTCGGTGCCGTGAGTGCGTGACCGGCGAGCAAGATCTGTTCCGGGTAAATGATCATAGGGGCGTGACAATGGCGGGCGGATAAAAGGCCGTCCGCCTGTCCGTGCCCCCGTCCGGACCGGCAATGGTGACCGTTCGGCGGAGATTTTTGGGAAGTAAAGCGGAAAAGGAAGTCAGGCGCCCCGGTTTCGCGGAGGGGAATGCGGGGCATACGGCGAGTGGTTGATCCGCTGCGCTGCGCCCTCCACATCGGAGCGTTTGCGCTGAGCGCGCGAGAGCGCCCAAACGCCCCGTCGCCGTCCGTCCACCCATCAATGTGGACAAAAGCCGGGCCGGACGCCGCGTAGTACGGATAGTGGCTGCGCGCCGCGCGCCGTACGAATATTAAGTTTGCATTATCTGGATCGGAAGGAATCGCTAGTCAGGGCGCTATCGGGCGCCGTGACGGCGGTCGTGACGCCGGGGCTAACACTGCAAACGACGTGCAGTCAACCGTTCCCGCAGTCAATTCCACGACGGTTGTCCGGCCGGTTCGTGATCTTTAAATCTTGCTTAGACTCGCCGTCGGCCGGGCTCCGGAAAGACCTTCGGAAGGCGTCGGCCGGCTCCGCCGCATAGAGATCAATTGATCAAAAAGATCGTCGTGGAGGTTGCCCGATGGCACTGGCCCGTCCTGTTCACCGCCGAGGTCTGCGAACCCTCGTCGCCGCTTTGTGCGCGGGTGTCCTCGTGGCAGCCGCCGCCGCGCCAGCCGGTGCGGCACCGGCGCAACCCGCCGTGCCACAAGTGCCCGGCTACGGCCAGGTCGCCCCGCCGCGGGCCGCCAAGCCCGAGCCCCTGCCCGTGCGCGGCGGCAAGGTCGCCGTCAAAGCCGACAAGAGCGAAGGCAAGAACAAGGCCGCGGCCGTCAACGACCAGGTCGGCCTGCGCGCGCTCGTCGTCGCCACCGACCAGGCCGACTTCGGCGTCGCCACCTGGAGGACCACGCTCGACCGGCTCGGCGCCGCCTACGACGTGCTCTACTCCGCCGACACCCCGCTGACGACGAGCACGCTCGTGCGCCCGGACGGCGTCGGCAAGTACAACGCGATCCTGCTGACCAACAGCATGCTGGTGTACGCGTCGAACGGCAGCTACCTCAACGGGCTCGACGGCAACGAGTGGAACATCCTGTGGGCGTACGAGCGCAACTTCGGTGTCCGCCAGGCCGCGCTCTACACCAGCTACGGCACCTGGCCCGAGGACTACTGCCTGCAGAACGCGG
>CAKUMG010000966.1 GCA_934667465.1 uncultured Actinoplanes sp.
GCTGGTAGCGCACGGTCAGCTCGTCGCGGGCGAGCGCCCGGCGCAGCTCGCGGGACAGGTGCGCCGCCCGGTCGGCGCGGCGGTCGAGGCCCTCGTCGAACCACTGGCGGCGGCCGCCGCCGGCGCGCTTGGCCGCGTACATCGCGACGTCGGCGCGGCGCAGCAGCTCGCCGGGGGAGTCGCCGGGGCGCCCGGGGGTGACGCCGATGCTGATCCGCGGCAGCAGTTCGTGGTCGTCGACGCGTACGGGAACGCCTGTGACCCTGCTCAGCCGGTCGAGCACCGCACCGGCGTCGTCGCCGGCCGTGCCCGCCAGCAGCAGCGCGAACTCGTCGCCGCCGAGCCGGGCGAGGGTGTCGCCGCCGCGCAGCCCCGCCGCCAGGCGCGCGCTCACCTCGCGCAGCAGGGCGTCGCCCGTTCGGTGTCCCAATCGGTCGTTGACCTGCTTGAAGTCGTCGAGGTCGAGGAGCGCGACCAGGAAGTGCTCGCCGGTGGCGAGGCGCGCGGCGAGGTCCTGCTCGAAGCCGGCCCGGTTGGCGGTCCCGGTCAGCGGGTCGTGGCGCACCTGGTGGGCGAGCGCGCGCTGCAGCCGCTTGTTCTCGCGCAGCGTGATCACCTGCCGCAGCACCACCAGCGCGGTGATCGCGACCGTGCCGCCGAGGATCAGCACGTCGCCGGCCGCGCCCCGGCCGAGCAGCAGGGCGTCCATCCCGGCGACCGCGACGTACGGCAGCACGGTCAGCGCCCGGGGCCGCCGTTCCTCGCCGGTGGTGGCCGCGACCTCGCGGACCTGCCGGGCGGCGGCGAGCTGGGCGGCGAACAGCGCGACCGGCACGGCGACCAGGGCGGTGTTGAGCTGCGGCCAGGGCGCGACGAACGGCATCATCCCGCCGAGCACCGACGACAGGCCGGTGCCGAGCCCGAGCAGGTGCAGCGAGCGCCGGTCGAGCAGCCCCGCCCCGGCGAACGCGACCTTGGCGAACGCGATCCAGGCGACCGCGCCGAGCATCACCATGCTCAGCACCATCGGCGCCGACCCGCTGCGCGCTGCCCACTCGTCCGACGGGCCCAGCGAGAAGTGCCAGATCAGCACGCCCGAGGCGATCAGCACGACCCCGGTGTCGATGCCGAAGCGCAGCCATTCGTAGCGGGAGCGCCGCCACGTGGGCAGCCGCAGCAGCGACCACAGCCCGATGCCCATGATCAGCAGGTAGAGCCCGGTGGTGGCGGGCCCGATGTGCTGCTTGAGCTCGCCCGGCGCGCCGAGCGAGTCGCGGGCATTGCCGACCGCGGCGACGGCCATCAGCGCGCAGGCGAGCGCCACGTGCCGCCAGAAGCGCCGGGTCGCCGCGTCCAGGCCCGGATGCCGGCTCGCGCGGCGGCAGCCCTCCGCCGCCAGCAGCGCCAGCAGCGGCAGCGGTACCCAGCCCAGCACCGGCGTGGGGTACGTGACGAAGAAGCCCAGGACGAACCAGACCACGGAGAACGCGAGCAGCGCCGCGCTCGCGATCAGAGGCGGGTACCGACGCGACATGGCCGGATGATCGGTGGCCGGGACGGCGACTTGACGACAACTCCCGTCCTGCAACCCGGGGCGTAGCCGGCGCCGCGCTGGGTAAAGGCCCAGATCATGGAGAAGCTGGCATGGCTGGCGGTGGTCCGCCACGGGCAGAGCACCGGCAACGTCATCGCGCAGGACGCCGAGACCGGCGGCCTCGAGGCGATCGACATCCCGGAGCGCGACGCCGACGTCCCCCTGTCCGAGACCGGCCGGGAGCAGGCGCAGGCCGTGGGCACCTGGCTGTCCGGGCTGCCCGCGGGTGAGCGCCCCGACGTGGCGATCGTGTCGCCCTACCTGCGCACCCGGCAGACCGCGGAGCTGGCCCTGGCCGGCGGCGGCGTCCCGATGGTCGTCGACGAACGGCTGCGCGACCGCGAGCTCGGCATCCTCGACCTGCTCACCGGGCGCGGCGTGCAGGCGCGGCTGCCCGGCGAGTTCGACCGGCGCGCCCGGCTCGGCAAGTTCTACTACCGGCCACCCGGCGGCGAGTCCTGGGCCGACGTGCTGCTGCGGCTGCGCGCCCTGCTGCGGGAGCTGCGCGAGGACCACCCCGGCGGCCGCGTCGTGCTGTTCGGCCACGAGGCGATCGTGCTGCTGGTGCGCTACCTCGCCGAGGGCCTCAGCGAGGAGGAGCTGATGAAGGTCGCCCACGCGACGGCCGTGGCGAACTGCTCGGTCAGCACCTGGCGGCTGCACGACGGGCGGCTGACCCCGGAACTCTTCAACGACGTGGCGCACCTGAGCGTCGAGGGCGCCCCGCACACCCGGCAGGAGGACGTCGATGCCGAACCCGCGTGACGAGGTGGTCATCACCCCGCGGCTGCTGCGCGAATGGCCGCTGCCCGACCCGGGCAGCGACAAGACCTCGCGCGGCACCGTGCTGGTCGTCGGCGGCTCCCGGTTCACCCCGGGCGCGGTCCTGCTGGCCGGGGAGTCCGCGATGCGCGCCGGTGCAGGGCGCCTGCAGCTGGCCGTGGTCGAGTCCACCGCCGCGGCGCTGAGCATCCGGGTGCCCGAGGCCAAGGTGATCGGGCTGCCCGAGACCTCGAGCGGGTCGGTCGCCGGTGACGCCCCCGCGCACCTGCTCGAGCTGGCGGAGCAGGCGGACGTGCTCGCGATCGGGCCCGGGCTCGACGACGTCGACGAGACGGCACGCCTGCTGCACGCGCTGCTGGATGCGGCCTCCCCGTCGGCGGGGATCGTGCTGGACGCGTACGCCCTCGGCGCCCTCAGCCGCGAGCGCGAGCTGCTCGCCGACCGGCCCCAGCGGGTCGTCCTGACCCCCAACGTCACCGAGGCCGAGCACCTGCTGGGCCGCGAACCCCGCGACGACCTGGCCGTGGAGGCGTTCGAGCTGGCCGGGCTCTACTCCGCGACGGTCTCCTTGTACGGCCACATCGCCACACCGGACGGCCAGGCGTGGCGCGAGGAGAGCGGCGACGCGGGCCTGGGCACCTCGGGCAGCGGCGACGTGCGCGCCGGGATCCTGGCCGGCCTGCTCGCCCGCGGCGCCGAGC
>CAKUMG010000967.1 GCA_934667465.1 uncultured Actinoplanes sp.
CGCCCGCCCTGCCCGTGGCTCAGCGCCGCCAGAACTGCCGTGGAGCGAACCCCTCACGCCGCAGCCAGTGCTCCGTGTAGACGATGCGCTCCGCCTCCACCGCCACCAGCGGCCCGAGCGGCGGCTCGGTGAGCGACTTCGACCGCTCCACGTGGTCCGACTGCCAGCGGACGGCCGGCCACAGCTCCGCGAACCCCTCGTCGCCGGGCAGCAGCACCCGCGCGGACCCGAACACCTGCGCGCCCCGGCTGCTGGCCTGCCCCACCAGCGGCGCGAACACCCCCACCGACACCCGCGGGTCCGCCGCGATGTTCCGCAGCTTCGGCGAGCCCGCCGCCGCGGTGAACACCAGCGTGAACCCCAGATGGAAGTAGCGCACCGGCGTCGCCAGCGGCCCGTCCGCCCCGGCGGTCGCTAGCACGCACATGTTCTGCGAGCTGAGCAGGTTGAGGATCCGCTCCTCGAGCCGCTCACGCGGCAACCGCTCGGTCGGCGAGGGCCCGGCGAGCCAGGGATTCGTCACGGTCATACGGGATCTTGGCACGCCCGGAGCACCCGCCGTTACCCCGTCCAGCCCGGCCCGGTTCCGGTCCCGGTGAGCACAGCGCCCTGACGTCGGCCAGGGTGACCGGTCCCGGCGCGCGCCGCGTCGCTGTCCGATCAGGCCGGAGCCGGGCGGGGAAGGGGCGCGAGCAGCTCGGGCAGGTCCGCGATGACCTCGTACGGGAGGAAGCCGTCCGGATCGGTCCGCAGCGCGGCCGCATACGAAGGCTCCGAGCTGGTCACCAGGGACCGGGCGTCTCCCTGCCCGGACCACGCCCCGGAGCTCTGCTGCGGTGCCGACAGGCGACATTGTGGCCGCGATCACAGCGAGTCTTTACGGGGCGGGGTCACGCGTGGTGACCGTACGAAATCGGGGTGTTTCTTGGGTGGCGTGCCTGGGTTGTTGTTTTCCGGCTGTTCATGCAATGGCGGGGGAATGGCGGCTTTTGTTCCCGGGCTTGCGCCTGTCCGTACGATGCGAGACGGATTCCGGTAAGGTCCGCGCGGCTTTCCGTTCACGTATTCATCACCCGGTGGAGTTGGGGCATGGCACAGCGGTTCACGCTCAGTGAGATCCGTACGCGTACCTACAAGGATCGCGATGCGTGGTGGACCGTGTGGCTGGTCGACCCCCTCGCCGCGCGGCTGGTGCGGCTGGTCGCCCCGGTCGGCTGGATCACGCCGAACCTGCTGACGGCGGGCGCGTTCGTGCTCGGTGCGGTCGCGGCGTACCTCTTCGCGCTCGGCGACTACAAGTGGCTGGTCGCGGGCGCGATCGTGTTCCACTTCAGCTTCGTGCTCGACTGCATGGACGGCAAGATCGCCCGGCTCAAGGGCAACGGGTCGCTGTTCGGCGCCTGGTTCGACTACGTCTTCGACCGGCTGCGCGTGGTCGTCTGCGCCGTCGCGCTGATGGGCGGGCAGTACGCGAAGACCGACGACATCGCGTTCCTCTGGCTCGCCGGCGCGGTCATCTTCCTCGACATGTTCCGCTACCTGAACGCCCTGCAGATGGGCAAGGTCAAGGGCGACATGCGCCGCCGCCTGGAGGAGGCGCGCATCGCGGCCGGCCTGACCCCGGCGGTCGCCGCCCCGGGCGCGCCTGCCGCATCGGCATTCGCCGCCGGGGCTGCCGCCGGTTCCGCTGGGCCCACCGGTTCCGCTGGTCCTGCCGGTTCCGCCGCCGGTTCCGCCGCGGGGGAGACGGTCTCGGAGAGCGAGGCCGACTTCCGGCAGCAGTTCGGCACGTTCGCGAAGATCCGCAACTCGCTCGTCCGGCAGCGGATCCGTGCGCACTTGTTCAGCGGCATCGAGTTCCAGATGTTCGTGTTCATCGTGGCGCCGCTGACCGGGCTGATCATGCCGGTGACGATCGCCGCGGGCGTGCTGCTGGTCGCGTTCGAGCTGCTGCTGATCTACAAGCTGTACGTGGCGACCCGGAACTACACGCGCCAGCTCGCCAAGATCGGAGCGCCCGTCCCCGCGCCCGTCGCGGTCGACCTCGAGGACAGCCCGCAGGTCGACGCCGAGGTGGAGGACGCCGCCGAGCTCGACCCGGCGACCGTGACG
Source organism: uncultured Actinoplanes sp. (assembly GCA_934667465.1). Lineage (GTDB taxonomy): Bacteria > Actinomycetota > Actinomycetes > Mycobacteriales > Micromonosporaceae > Actinoplanes. The sequence goes on from CAKUMG010000967.1 coordinate 2,113, forward strand.
CTGCCGACGGTGGCCGCGCGCTCCTGACGTCGCGCCGCGCCCCTGACGTCGCGCCGGCGTCGCTGCGTCGCCTCTCCGTCACCTGACGTCGCCCCCGCGTCAGTGACGTCGCGCTTGTGTCGCTGCGTCGTCCCAGCGTTACTGACGTCGCGTCCGCGTCGCTGATGTCCCGGCCGCGTCGCTGACGTAGCGCCGGCGTCACTCACGTTGCGCCCGCGTCGCTGAACGTCGCGCCCGCGTCAGTGACGTCCCGGCCGCGGGACGGGCGTCGCGGGCGGGCGGCGAAGGGCATTTCGCCGCGGTCGGTCGGACATTTCCGGCAGAATGGGCGCGTGAAGGATCACCCGCTGGAGGTCGGCGAGGACGCGACCACGTTCTTCCAGCCCCGCGGCATGGTCTTCGTGACCATGCTCTGGGTGATCGCGCTCGTGTGGTTCCTCTGCCTGGGCCTGTACGTGCTGGTCCGCGTGCTGCTCGGCGATCATCCGACCATCGGCGACGTCGTCTGGATGGTCGAGAGCCTGCTCGTCGTCCCCGCCGTGACGGCCGGGCTCGTGATGCTGCTGGCGTGGAACCGGCTCGGCTGGCTGAAGAGCTCGGTGCTGGGCATCGACTTCGGAGCCACCGGCCGCCGGGGCATCCATGTCCCGTGGCCGGCCGTCGCATCGGTCGCACTGCGCCGCTGGGGGCCGTTCACCGAGCTCGTCATCGTCCCGGCCGCGCTGGAATCGGTCACCGAACTGCCCGGCCCGGGGCGCCGGCCCCGCATGACCCACCGCGACGGCCGCCCGGCCTTCCTGGTCGACGTGGGCCTGATGTCCCCGGGCAAGGAGACCCTGCTCGCCGAACTCCACCGCCGCACCCCGTCCCAGGTCTGAACCCGCGCCCACCCGGCGCCGCTCACCGCGCCCGGCGCGCGCCCGCGTAGTGCCCGCCGCGTGTCCGGCGACCCACCCGGCGCCGCTC
>CAKUMG010000968.1 GCA_934667465.1 uncultured Actinoplanes sp.
TCACTGCCGTGCGATTCACACAATGGGGCGTACGGTCCGACACCGACAAGAGGAATGCCTGTGGCCACGGAACGCACGCGCCCGGTGATCAGTGACGGCCTGCCGAGCCAGCTTCCGGACATCGACCCCGAGGAAACCCGGGAATGGGTCGAGTCGCTCGACGGAGTCATCGACGCCCGCGGCGGGGACAGAGCCCGCTACGTGATGCTGCGCCTGCTCGAGCGGGCCCGGGAGCGGCAGGTCGGCGTCCCGCCCCTGACCTCCACCGACTTCATCAACACGATCACGCCGGAGCAGGAACCGCACTTCCCCGGCGACGAGTTCGTCGAGCGGCGGATCCGGGCCTACATCCGGTGGAACGCCGCCATGCTGGTGCACCGGGCGCAGCGCCCGGAGATCGGCGTCGGCGGGCACATCTCGACGTACGCGTCGAGCGCCAGCCTCTACGAGGTCGGCATGAACCACTTCTTCCGCGGCAAGGACCACCCCGGCGGCGGCGACCACATCTTCTTCCAGGGTCACGCCTCCCCGGGCATGTACGCGCGGGCGTTCCTCGAGGGCCGGCTCAGCGAGCACGACCTCGACGGGTTCCGCCAGGAGCTGTCCCACCCGGGCGGCGGCCTGCCCAGCTACCCGCACCCGCGGCTGATGCCCGACTTCTGGGAGTTCCCGACGGTCAGCATGGGTCTCGGCCCGCTGAACGCGATCTACCAGGCGCGCTTCAACCGCTACCTGCACAACCGGGGCATCAAGGACACCAGCGACCAGAACGTCTGGGCCTACCTCGGCGACGGCGAGATGGACGAGGTCGAGTCGCTCGGCGCGATCGGCCTGGCCGCCCGCGAGGAGCTCGACAACCTCACGTTCGTCATCAACTGCAACCTGCAGCGCCTCGACGGCCCGGTCCGCGGCAACGGCAAGGTCATCCAGGAGCTGGAGTCGTTCTTCCGCGGCGCCGGCTGGAACGTCATCAAGGTCGTCTGGGGCCGCGAGTGGGACTCGCTGCTCGCCAACGACACCGACGGCGCGCTGGTCAACCTGATGAACACCACGCCCGACGGTGACTTCCAGACGTACAAGGGCGAGTCCGGCGCGTACGTGCGGGACAACTTCTTCGGCCGCGACCCGCGTGCCCGCAAGCTGGTCGAGCACATGTCCGACGACGAGGTCTGGGGCCTCAAGCGCGGCGGGCACGACTACCGCAAGCTCTACGCGGCGTACAAGGCGGCGACCGAGCACCGCGGCCAGCCGACGGTCATCCTGGCGCACACCATCAAGGGCTGGACGCTGGGCTCGCACTTCGAGGCGCGTAACGCCACACACCAGATGAAGAAGCTGACCCTGCCCGACCTCAAGGGCTTCCGGGACCGGCTCTACCTGGACATCTCGGACAAGCAGCTGGAGGAGAACCCGTACCTCCCGCCGTACTTCCACCCGGGCCCGAAGTCCGACGAGATCCAGTACCTGCAGGAGCGGCGGCGCGAGCTCGGCGGTTACGTCCCGACCCGGCGCACCAAGGCGAAGTCGCTGGCGATCCCGGAGTCGGCGCGGTTCGGTGACGTCAAGCGCGGCTCGGGCAAGCAGAAGGTCGCCACCACGATGGCCTTCGTCCGGCTGCTCAAGGACATCATGAAGGACAAGGAGTTCGGCGCGCGCTGGGTGCCGATCATCCCGGACGAGGCACGCACGTTCGGCATGGACTCCCTGTTCCCGACCCGCAAGATCTACTCGCCGCACGGCCAGACGTACACGTCGGTCGACCGGGAGCTCTTCCTGTCGTACAAGGAAGCGACCAACGGCCAGATCCTGCACGAGGGCATCAACGAGGCCGGCTCGACCGCCAGCTTCATCGCCGCCGGCACGTCCTACGCGACGCACGACGAGCCGATGATCCCGCTGTACATCTTCTACTCGATGTTCGGCTTCCAGCGCACCGCCGACGAGCTGTGGGCGGCCTCGGACCAGATGACCCGCGGCTTCCTGCTCGGCGCGACCGCCGGGCGGACCACGCTCAACGGCGAGGGCCTGCAGCACGAGGACGGGCACTCGCTGCTGATCGCGGCGACGAACCCGGCAGTGGTGGCGTACGACCCGGCGTTCGCGTTCGAGATCGCGCACATCATGGAGAACGGCCTGCACCGCATGTACGGCGAGGCGCAGGAGAACGTCTACTACTACCTGACGGTCTACAACGAGCCGATCCTGCAGCCGGCCGAGCCGGCCGGCGTCGACGTGGACGGCCTGCTCAAGGGCATCTACAAGTACGCAGCGGCGCCGCAGACGAGCGGCCCGAAGGCCCAGATCCTCGCGTCCGGCACGGGCATGCAGTGGGCGCTCAAGGCCCAGCAGCTGCTCGCTCAGGACTGGGGCGTCGGCGCCGATGTGTGGTCGGTGACCTCCTGGACCGAGCTGCGGCGCGACGCCGTGGAGGCCGAGGAGCACAACCTGCTCAACCCGGGTGACCAGCCGCGCAAGCCGTTCATCCAGGCCACGCTCGAGGGCACCGAGGGCCCGGCGGTCGCGGTCAGCGACTGGATGCGGGCGGTGCCCGACCTGATCAGCCGCTGGGTGCCGAACGACTACACCTCGCTGGGCACCGACGGCTTCGGCATGAGCGACACCCGGCACGCGCTGCGCCGGCACTTCCACGTCGACGCCGAGTCGGTGGTGGTGGCGACGCTGCGCCAGCTCGCGCTGCGCGGCAAGGTGCCGGCACACGTGCCGGCCGAGGCCGCCAAGAAGTACGCGATCGACGACGTGAACGCGGCGCCGGTCGGCGAGACAGGCGGCGACAGCTAGGCAGCACTGCTTGAGGGGTATGTCCGGGAATTCCCGGGCATACCCCTTAACTTTTTTCCGCCATGTCCGAATAGTGAGGCATGGTGCGTGCTCAGATCAGTCACAAACTCATGGCCCTCGGGCTGGGCGGGGTGCTCAGCACCGCGGCCGTCCTCGTCGGCGTCGGCGCCTGGCAGAGCGATTCGTTCGCCGACCGGACCGAGACCCAGGTCAAGCAGCTGACGACCGAGGACCTGGCACGCACCTCCGACGAGGTGAACCGGATGGTGAGCG
>CAKUMG010000969.1 GCA_934667465.1 uncultured Actinoplanes sp.
CGCACCCCCGTCCCCACCGGCAGGCAGATCAGCGGGTACGCGCCCAGCCGCCGCACCGGCACCGCCTCCCCCGTCGCCAGCGGATGCCCGCGCGGCACCAGCGCCACCGGCCCCTCGCTCGCCACGGTCCGCCCCGACACCCCGGCCGGCACCCCGCCCACGGCCTCGACCAGCGCCAGGTCCGTCTCCCCGGCCCGCACCCGCGCGACCATCGCCGCCGAGCCCGCCTCGCCGAGCGAGATCCCGATCCGCGGATGCGCCCGGTGGAACGTGGCCAGCGCCGCGAACAGCGGTTCCGTGGTGCAGCCGGTGGTCATGCCGATGCGCAGCCGCCCGCGCACCAGCCCCGTGACGTCGTCGACGGCCCGCCGGACCCCGTACGCCGCGTCGAGCGCGCTCCGGGCGTACGGCAGGGCGGCGGCACCGGCGGCGGTCAGCCGCACGATCCGTGACGACCGGTCGAACAGGTCCGTGCCGACCTCGCGCTCGAACTGTCTGACCTGAGCGCTGACTCCGGACTGGGTGATGTGTACGCGTTGCGCGGCCCTGGTGAAGTTGGCTTCCTCGGCCACTGCCACGAAGTATTCGAGCTGCCTCAGATCCATGGACGCGCATGGTATCGACGGTGCCGCGAGGCTCCTGCCTATGACGGCCCTCGTGTCACTCCGGAGGTGAGATGAGTGAACGCGCGTCGCCGGGCGGGCCACGCTAGCCTGCCGATGTGAAGCTCAAGTTCAAGCCGACCAGGCGTCAGCTCACGGTCGCCGCCGTCCTGGTGCTGATCGTGGTCGCGCTGCTGGTCAGCCGCTCCTCGAAGGACGACGTGGCGGGCCCGGGCCCGCTCGACGCGGCCGCGACCCGGGCGTGCGACGACTTCGCGGCCGGGCACCGGAAGGCCACGAGCACGTCGTCGCGGCTGGCGCTGGCCGACCGGGTCATGGAGTCGAGCGTGCAGACCGAGAACGAGCTGATCTCCCAGCGCGCGGCCGAGATGGGCCGCAGCGCCAACGACAGCGACGCCGACTGGCGCACCAGCTCGGCCGCCCTGACCGACGCGTGCGAGGGAGCCGGCTGGCAGGAGTCCTGATCAGGCGGGCCGGACCGCGAGCACGTGGAACACGTGCCAGTGCTTCGACCCGCTGTAGGCCGGGCCGTCGGCGTCCTCCTCCTCGAACCGCACCACCTCAAGCCCGGCGAGCATGGCCTCGGCGGTCTCGGCGGGCAGGAACGTCATGCCCTCGGTGCCGGCCCACTCGTCCCGGTCGCCGAAGAGGTGCACGGCCAGCACGCCGCCCGGGCGCAGGGCCGCGCGGATCTGCCCCCACACGCGGTCGAACGACTCCGCCGGCTGATAGGGCAGCGAGTAGCCCGCGTAGATCAGCTCGGCCCGGGGCAACTCGTCCAGCTCCGCGTACGGGAGGGGGACCACGGTCAGCCGATCGTGGACGCCGCCGACCGTGCGGCGGACCATCGCCGCGGTCTGTGAGGCGCCGTCGATCGCGTGCACGCGCCAGCCCGCGGCGAGCAGGGCCCGGCTCTCCACGCCCGCGCCGCAGCCGAGATCCACGGCGGTGCGCCCGCGCCCGGGGCCGGCGAGCCCGGTCGCCGCCGCGAACAGCTCGCGAACCGGCCGCCCGCCCTGCCCGGCGTTGTAGGCGGTCCAGTGCGCGTCGTCGTGTGCCACGAGACATGGTTCTACGGCATGCCGGTCCGGGGGAAGATCGCAGTCTTTTACCTGACACCTGGCGCGCCGCCGCAGATGGGCGCACCCATCGAGGTTCATGAGAACGCTCCCCCGGCGTCGCCCGCGTCACGGAGTCTGGCCGCGGGCGGGCGCCTCGGGCAGGATCGGCGCATGACCAGCCACGGCGGCGGCCTCCCCTACCCGCTCACCCTGGAGGGTGACGGCATCGTCCTGCGCGAGTGGCGCGACGACGACCTCGACGAGCTGGTCGCCATGCTGGACGAGCCGGAGATCGCCCGGTGGACGCCGATGACGTCGCCGTTCGACACCGAGGCGGGCGTGGCCTATCTGAAGCGCGCCCGGCAGGGCCGCCTCAGCGGGCGCCGGATCCAGCTGGCCGTCACCACCGACGGCGCCCTGCCCCGCGGCGAGGTCCTGCTCTTCGGGGTGGACGCCGGCCTGCGCGAGGCGGAGCTGGGCTATCTGGTGGGGGAGCGCCACCGCCGGCGCGGGCTCGCGGTCCGATCGTTGACACTGCTCTCCTCGTACGCGCGCGGCGAGCTCCATCTCGGCAGGCTGCTCCTGCGCATCGACCCGGCCAACACGGCCAGCACCGCCGTCGCCCGGCGCTGCGGGTACCGCCTCACCGGGGAACCGCCGATCCTCCAGGAGGGTCCGTACGGGCCCAGCAGCCTCGACACCTGGGAGCTGGTGTCCGCGGGCACCAGCACCCGCACCGAACGGCTGAGAAATGTCGCAGCCCGGCGTTACGGTCGGCGCAACTGACACCGCCCCGATGCCCCGCAGCGAGGCCAGCACCGAGGTCAGCGCGCGGGTGCCCGCGGAGCTGACCTACTGGTGCCAAGCCTGCGACGCGCAGCACGTCGCCGGCACGGTGTGGCAGCCGGCGGGCCTGCCCGGCGGGGTGGAGGTCGTCTCCCGGGGGCGCGATGCGATGTTCGCGCCGCTGGCCGATGCGCCGCCGCTGCCGGGGCGCAACGCGGGCATCGGCGCTCTGATCACGGCATACCTGCGGCTGCTCGGCCCGGCCGGGCCCGCCGAGGTCGCGAAATACCTGGGCACCACGACGACCGAGATCAAGAAGGTGTGGCCCACCGGGCTCGCCCCGGTCACTGTGGACGGGCGCAAGGCCTGGCTGCCCGCCGAGGTCTCCCCGGAGGCCGCCCCGGCGCGCGGGGTCCGGTTCCTGCCCGCGATGGATCAGCTGCTCCAGGCGCGCGACCGGGATGTGCTGGTGCCGGAGCGCGCGCATCAGAAGGAGCTGTGGCGGCCGCTCGGCAACCCCGGTGCGCTGCTGGTCGACGGGGAGATCGCGGGGGTGTGGCGGGCCAAGACGGCGGGGCGCAAGCGGGTCGATCT
>CAKUMG010000970.1 GCA_934667465.1 uncultured Actinoplanes sp.
GCCGCTCACCCGGCGCGGTCCACGCAGCAGCCGGCCGGGGAGAGGCCGGCGTGAAGGCCGCGGAGGCAGGCGGGAAGGCCGCGGAGGCCGGCGGGAGGGCGGAGACCGAAGGCGAGGCTGCGGAAGCAGGAGCGGACGCCGGCGAAACCGGACCGGATGACGAAACAATCCAAACCGGCGCCGGAGCATCCCCGGCCGGCGCAGCGGGAAGCGAGACCGGCAGCGCGGTGGCATTGGTGCCGGGCGCGGTAGCGAGCAGAACCGCCGACCCCACAGTGATCAGCCCCGCCACCACGGCGATCGGCTCCCACCCGGCCCGGACGGTGTCGCCGAGGAAGATCAGGGCCACCGCCGACGGCGCGAGCACCTCGGCGCTCCAGTGCACCGCCGTCACCGGACCGACCTGCCCCCGCTGGAGCGCATGCGCGTACAGCATCATGCCCGTCGCGGCGAAGACCAGGACGGCGCCGGTGAGCGGCTCGGTCAGCAGGCCGATCGGCCCCCCGGTCACCTCGCCGAGCGCCCGTCCGGTGAGGGCGGCGCCGCCGAGGCAGAGACCGCCCAGGGCGGCGACGACCCCGGCGGGGGCGGCCCGGGCGGCACCCCAGCCGATGACCACGAGCGCGACTGCGGCCGTACACAGGGAGATCCTCAGCCCTGCCGACAGCATGACCCCGTCCTGCGGTCCCGCGGAGAGGGCGAGGACGGCGAGGGCCGAGATGGAGACGACGACGGCGGCGATGTCGCGGCGGCGCAGGTGGGCCCTGAGGAACAGGCGGGCGCCGAGGACGGTCAGCGCGAGCGATCCGGCGAGGACCGACTCGACGAGGTAGACCGCCAGTTCGCGCAGGGCGACCATCGAACCCAGCCAGGCGAGCGCGTCGCAGCCGATGCCGAGCAGGTAGAGCGGATGCTTCAGGGTCTGCGCCGTGCTGGTGCTGCGGCGCGCGGCCACCGCCTGCAGGATCGACGCGGCGGCGTAGCTGAACGCGCCGAACATCGTGATCGCCAGCGCGACCCAGCCCCCCAGGGACATCGCACCCACCATCCGTCTTGTGTCAGCCGACCCGCAGCACCGTGATGGTGTCGTCGTGACCGTTCGAGACGTAGGCCAGCTTGCCGTCGGGCGCGACCCCGACGGTGCGCGGACTGCCGCCCACCTTGACCGTCCCTGTCACCGCGCCGGTGAAACCGTCCAGCACGGACACTGTGTCGTCGCCCTCGTTGACCACGTACGCATGCGCGCCGTCCGCGGCGAACGCCACGCACTGCGGATCGCGGCCCACCTTGAACGGACCGGTGCGCCGCAGGTTCGCGGCGTCGATCAGGTCGGCGGTGTCCGCCTCGTAGCCGGCCGCGAGGACCCGCTTGCCGTCCGGCGACACCGCGACGCTGTGCGGCGACTTGCTGACCGGCACCGACCTGATCAGCTTGCCGGTCCGCATGTCGAGCACCGCCACGGAGTTCGATTCGTGATTCGACGTGTACGCCCTGCCGAGATCCGCGGAGAACGCGATCGCGTGCGGGTTCGGCGGCACGGCGACCCGGCCCTCCAGCTTCTCGCCCGAGGGGTCGAACAGCTCGACGGTGCCGCGCCCGTGGATCGGCACCCACAGCCGGTCGTCCGGGCCGACCGCCAGCGTGTACGGCTGCACACCCGTACCCAGGTAGCGCAGGACCTTCAGGCTCTTCGCGTCCACGACGGCGACGCCGCTGCCCGACTTGTCGGTCTCGTACATGGAGACGAACACGAACCTGCCGTCCCGCGACACCGTGACGAACCGGGGCGTGTTGCGCAGGGTCACGGGCGTGACCCGCTTCGACCGGGCGTCCACGACGGACAGGATCCGCGAGCTCTGGTTGGCGACGTAGACGGTCCGGCTGTCGGGCGAGACCGCCACCCCCTCGGGCTCGTCGCCGACCCGGATCGTGCCGGCCACCTCGGGCTTGCCGAGGCTGGTGGCGTGGCTGGCGATCGGCACCCGCTGGATCTCGGCGGGCACCGGCGCGGCCAGCTCCGGCGGCGCGCCGAGCGTGTCCTGGGTCAGGTGGTGCGCGTGGCCGGTGTCCTCGACCGCGACCGACGGCGCGGGCCTCGCCAGCGGCGTCTTGTCCTGCTGCTGCCCGTTCGTCCAGGCCACCGCGACGCCGACCCCGCCGAGCAGGAGGAGCGCGGTCAGACCCGAGACGAGCACTGCGGCACCCGTACGCCTGCGTCGCCGCCGTGGGGGCGGCGGCGCCTCGGGCATCACCGTCATGCGCGTCGCGGGGAAGTCGCCGGCGCCCTCGAGCTCGCGGAGGCGCTCCTCGACGGCGGCCCGGGACAGCGGGCTGCCCGACGCCACCTCGCCGGTCACCTGCACGTCGGCCCAGCCGGCCGGCCCGCGTACGGTGACCGAGCCGTCCAGCCAGTCGGTGCCCGGCTGCCACTCGATCCGCAGCTGGCGGCCCACGAGTGCGGCCCGCAGGCCGGGCCCGGAGACGTGCACGGTCGCGGCGGCCGCGGCCAGCGGGGGACCCTCGACGGCCACGTCGGCGATCAGCGCCGGCGTGCCGGGCGGCACCTGTCCGAAGTCGACGCGGTCCGGGCTGAGCCGCATCGCGGTCCGGCCCAGGGCGGCGGCGGCCGCGGCCGACACGCTGCGGCTGTCGTCCTGGGTGAGCTGCTGGAGCGCATGCCGCGCGGCGGCGGCTGCCTCGGGGTCGTCGCCGCTCGCGAACCATGCGAGATCGTCCACGGCGGCCAGTCGGATCTCCCGGATCGGACTCCCGATCCGGATCTCCACATGCGCCGGAAGGCCACTGTCAGTCATCACATCACCACGCTCAGCATCCAACACGGTGGGGCTGAGGGGAAGTGCTGCGGCGATTTTGGCATCGATCGATCGCTGTTTCCCCTCGTGGGGTGGGTGGGGCTCGGCTTCTCCCGCCTTCGTGGCCCCTCTGGGCCGGGCGCCCGCGGCCCCTCCGGGCCGGGCGCCGGCGGCCCTCGCGGGGTCACGGCGCGGCGGCTCGGGCCGTGTGCGAAGGCTGCGGCGGGTGCCGGCGCGGCGGCTCGGGC
>CAKUMG010000971.1 GCA_934667465.1 uncultured Actinoplanes sp.
GGCCCGTAGAGCCCCATCAGAACCGGCCCGATCAGGCCCTGGGTCAGGAAGTACAGCGCCGCCGCCTCCCGGTCGGGATCCACCCCGTCGCGAAGCTCACCCCGCCGTGCCGCCGTCCGGAAGTTGGTGACCGAGACCGCGAGGATCTGCTCGTAGCCGTCGCGCAACCGCTCGGCGTAGTCGGGGGTGACGGTCGCGGCGGAGTAGAAGGCGATGTTGACGCACGCCTCCTCCCGGCCCGCGGCGTCGACCGGCAGCATGACCGCGGCCCCGGCGCGGATCAGGTCCCGGCTGCTGGGGTCGCTCAGCCCGGCCAGGGCCGCCCGCAGCCGCACCACGACCCGCTCCCGCATGTGCGACATCGCGAACAGCAGCATCTGCTGCTTGGCCGGGAAGTAGTACTGCACCGTGCCCATCGAGAAGCCGGAGCGCGCGGCCACGTCGCGCAGGCCGACCGCTTCGAAGCCCCGGCTGCCGATGACCGCGAAGACGGCCTCGGCCAGCAGGCGGCGGCGCTACCACGTGGCCCGTTTCGACAACCGCGACACCGGCCTGTCCACCCACTTCGCGGAGCCGCCGGCCGGCGGCCCATGGCGGGCCCTGGCCGGCGGCACCCGCCCGCTCTACACCGCGCGGGACATGATCGGCGACGGCGTCGCCGTCCTGGACGCGCTGGGCTGGGACAGCGCCCACGTCCTGGGCACCTCCCTCGGCGCGTGGCTGGCGCAGGGTATGGCGCTGCTGCACCCCGGGCGGGTCCGCAGCCTGACGCTGACCATGAGCGGCGGCCCGGCGACGGCGGGACCGTGGCGCCTGCTGAGCTACCTGCGGTTCGGTGTCTTCCGGGAGGCCCGCAAGCTGCCGGAGGCCACCACGCCCGAGCGGGCCATCGACAACCTGGTCGCGCTCTACCGCGCGTTCTCCTCCCCCGGCTACCCGTTCCCCGAGCAGTGGGCCCACCGGACCGCGACGCTGAGCCACACGCGCAGCCCCCGCGACCCGCGCACCACCCAGCGCCAGCTCGCCGCCGTTCGCGCCGCGAAGCTCGGCCCGCTGTCCGGCATCGGTGTTCCCACCCTGGTCGTCTCCGGTGCCGACGACCCCCTGATCCGGCCGCGAGCGGGCCGCGACCTGGCCGCCCGGATCCCGGGCGCGCGCTTCGTGCTGTATCCCGGCGCCGGCCACACCCTGCCCGAGGAGCTGTGGGACGACATGATCGCGCGGATGCCGCTGCGGGCGGGCTGACCGCGGGTCAGGCCACGAGCAGGCGCAGGCCCAGCTCCGCGGACTCGAGGCCGGCCAGGTCCTGGTTGCGTTCGGCCCACCGGCCCGAGGCGAGGTCGGCGCGCAGGCCGCGCACCGCCCGCTCCTCGGCCCGCGGCCCGACCCGCGTCCACACGGACACCGCGCGGCGCACGTGTTCCTCGAGATAGGCCTCCGGCCGCCGCCAGTACGCCTCGAAGAAGCCGTCGGCGCAGTCCCACGGGACGGGCACCGGCTCGATGCGGGCACCGATCGAGCCGGCCAGCTCCTCGACCGGGGGCCGGCCGGCGACCAGCCCCGCCACCTCGGGCAGGTAGTCGCGGCTGAGCCAGAACCGCCCCCGCCACGCCGCTTCGCCCGGGTCGTGGGTGAACACCACCACCCGCCGGGCCACGCGCCGCATCTCGCGCAGCCCGGCGATCGGGTCGTCCCAGTGGTGCACGGTGCTGAACGCCATCGCGGCGTCGAAGGAGCCGTCGGCGAACGGCAGGCTCTCCGCGACAGCTGCCACGCAAGGAGCGACGGCGGCCGCGCAAGGAGCGGCGGCGGCCACGCTCGGCGCCGCCGCGGAGAGGCGCTGAGCCCGCATGACCGCCGACGGTTCCACCGCCGTGACCGCGCGGCCGGGCGGCTCGTACGACCCGGTGCCGGCCCCCACGTTGAGCACCGTCCGGGCGTCGCCGAGCGCCTCCCAGACCCGCGCGGCGATCCGCGGCTCGGTGCGCCGCGTCGCCGAGTAGGCGGACCCGATCGCGTCGTACAGTCCCGCTCCGAACATCGTCAGCTGCTCCTCCGGTGTCGTCATGATCCCCCTGGCCCGTGCCCCGAGTTCCCGGTCGACGGCTGCCACCATGGCGGCGGCACGGTCGCGCTGCTCCACCAGCAGCGCGCGCAGCCGGCGCAGGCGCGCGACCGCGTCGACGGCCGGGTCGCCGACCAGGTCCGCGATCTCGCGCAGGCCGAACCCGAGCCGCCGGTAGGCGAGCACCTCCCGCAGCCGCTCCACGTCGCCCGGCGCGTAGGCGCGGTGCCCGGCCGGGGTCCGCCCTGACGGCTCCAGCAGCCCGATCTCGTCGTAGTGGTGCAGCGTGCGGACGGTGACGCCGGCCAGTTCGGCCACCCGCCCGACGGTCAGGTTCTCCTCCACACCGACGACTATCGGGCCTCACGCCACGTGAGGGGCAAGCACGGCGTGGCTATGATCGCGCCATGCGGACCCTGTATCCCGCGATCGAGCCGTACGCGGAGCACTGGTTCGACGTGGGCGACGGCCACCGGATCCGGGTCGAGGAGGCCGGTGACCCGCGCGGCGTACCCGTCGTCTTCGTGCACGGCGGGCCCGGCAGCGGGCTGGCACCGTTCATGCGGCGGTTCTTCGATCCGGAGCGCTACCGGATCGTGCTGCCGGAGCAGCGCGGCGCCGGGCGCAGCACCCCCGCCGGCGAGCTGCGCGCCAACACCACGCGGCACCTCGTCGCGGATCTCGAGACGGTCCGCGCGGCGCTGGGCATCCCGGCGTGGCTGGTCTTCGGCGGCTCGTGGGGGTCGACGCTGGGGCTCGCCTACGCGCAGGCGCACACCGCCCGGGTGACGGGCCTGATCCTGCGGGGGATCTATCTCGTACGCCGCAGCGAGCGCGCCTGGTTCTACCAGGACGGTGCCCGCCACCTGAACCCCGAGGAGTGGCAGCGCTTCGTCGCCCCGATCCCGCCCGCCGAGCGCGGCGACGTGCTGGCCGCCTACCATCGGCGGCTGCTCGGCGACGACCCGGAAGAGGCGGCCCGGTGCGCCGGGGCC
>CAKUMG010000972.1 GCA_934667465.1 uncultured Actinoplanes sp.
GTGCAGGGCCCCGTCGACGAGCAGGACCAGGCCGAGGCCGGGACCGACGGCAGGTCCGAGGAGCGTCCGGTGCCGCAGCAGCGGCAGGGCGCTCACGCCTCCCGCGACGCATAGACCCGCTCCCCTCCCACATAGGTGAGGGCCACGCGGGTCTCGCCGATCGCCTCGGCGGGCCCCGCGAACGGGTCGCTGTCGAGCACTACGAGATCGGCGCGCTGTCCCACCAGCAGCGCGCCGCTGTCGTCCCGGTGGTTCACGAAAGCCGATCCCGCCGTACAGGCGGTCAGCGCCGTCGCCAGGCTCAGCCGCTGGCCGGGCAGGAAGGCGGGATCGCCGGCGCCCAGGTGCACCCGGTTGACCGCCACGTGCACCGCCTGCAGCGGATCCGGCGAGCTCACCGGCCAGTCGCTGCCGGCCGCCAGCCGGGCTCCGGCGCGGTGCAGGTCGCCGAACGGGTATTGCCGGGCTGCCAGCGCCGGATCCAGGAACGGGATGGTCAGCTCGTCCATCTGGGGCTCGTGCGCGGCCCACAGCGCCTGGATCGTCGCCGTCGCGCCGAGCGCCGCGAACCGGCCCACGTCGTCGGGATGGACCACCTGCAGGTGCGCCAGGTGGGGCCGGGTGTCGCGCGGGCCGTTGACCGCCCGCGCCGCCTCGACCGCGTCGAGCGCCTCGCGCACCGCCCGGTCGCCGAGCGCGTGGAAATGCGACTGGAAACCGAGCGCGTCGACCGCCGTCACATAATCCTTCAGCGCCTCGGGGTCGACGAAGGACAAGCCGGCGTTGCCGGTCGGGTGGCCGCAGCGGTCACGGTAGGGCGCGGTCATCGCCGCCGTGAAGTTCTCGGCGACCCCGTCGAGCATGAACTTGACCGAGCGGCAGCGCACCGGCCCGGTCGTGAGGCGCCGGGCCCGGGCCACGAGCTCCAGCAGCTGCTCCCTGCCCTGGTCGCGGTTCCACCAGAAGGCGGCCTCCACGGCGGAGACCAGCGTCCCGTCGAGGGCCGCCGTCCGGTAGGCGTCGGAGATGTCGGGATAGCCGTTGGCGCCGCCCACCATGGCGTCCTGCCAGGCGGTCACGCCGAGCGAGTGCAGCAGCTCCTGCGCGCGCAGCAGCCCGGCCAGCCGGTCCGCCGGGGTCGCCTCCGGCACGAGCGCGGCGACGAGCGCCATCGCGCCCTCCTGCAGCCCGCCCGCGGGCTCGCCGTCCGGCCGCCTGTCGATCCGCCCGTCGGCCGGGTCGGGCGTCCGCGCGTCGATGCCGGCCCGCCGCAGGGCCGCGTCGTTGACCCAGGCGGCGTGGTGGTCACGGTTCATGAGGAACACCGGCCGGCCACCGGCCGCCCGATCGAGCAGCTCCTTGCCCGGCACGCCGCCGGCGAAGCTCTCCATCGCCCAGCCGCCGCCGAGGATCCACTCCGCGCCGGGATGTGCCTGCGCATAGGCGCGCACGCGCCGCAGGTATTCCGCCACGTCGGTCGTACCGCTGAGATCGCACTGGCCCAGCTCGAGCCCGCCGGTGACCGCGTGCACGTGGGCGTCCTGGAAGCCCGGCAGCAGCAACCGCCCGCGCAGGTCGACCACCTCGGTGCCCGGGCCGGCCAGCTCGCGCACGTCGTCGCCGCCGGTCGCGACGATCCGGTCGTCGCGCACGAGCAGCGCCTCGGCATCGGTCCCGAACATCGGGCCGCCGGTGAAGAGCGTCTCCATGGCACCGAGGATGCCACCGGCCTCCGACGGTTTCGGTAGCCCAGGCGTGAGTCTTCGGGGTAGTGCCTGGGTTACCCCGGGCCTTGACCTGGAGCGCGCTCCAGGTCATAGCGTCGAGGCGTGCAGACGATCGAACGGGGACGCACCGGTCAGCAGATCAGCAAGCTGGCCCTGGGCGCCATGCAGATGGGCAACGCGACGAGCGAGCCCGACTCCGTCCACATCCTCAACCGCTTCCTCGACGAGGGCGGCACCGTCATCGACACGGCGGACTGTTACGAATGGTGGGCCCGGCCCGGCAGCCGTGGCGGCGAGAGCGAGGAGCTGCTCGGCCGCTGGCTGCGCGACACCGGCGCCCGCGACCGGGTCTTCCTCGCCACCAAGGGCAGCGCCCTGCCGCGCTATTCGCCGGACCTGTGGAACACCGCCGGTGAGCCCGACTGGGAGCTCGCCCGCCGGACCTTCGCCGGCGCGGGTGCCCGTACGCTCAAGGATGCTCTTGACGGCAGCCTGCGCCGGCTCGGCACCGACCACGTCGACCTCTATTACGTCCATGTCGACGATCGCGTCACGCCGCTGGAGGAAACCCTCGAAACCCTGGCAGGCTTCGTACGCGAGGGAAAGGTCCGTTTTCTCGGCTGGTCCAACGTCCGGACCTGGCGGCTCGAGAAGATCCGCCGCCTGTGTGACCGGAACGGCTGGCCCCTGCCGGTCGCGGTCCAGCAGGAGTACAGCTACCTGCGCCTGCGCGGCGGCGCCGACACGGAGTCGGTCACCGGGCCGGAGCAACTCGACTACCTGGCGGAGCACGGCGATCAGACCCTCGTCGCGTACTCCCCGATCCTCAAGGGAGTGTTCGACGACCCGGCCAAGCGCCGCGGCCACTGGGCCATGGAGAAGTACGACGGTCCGGACTCCGAGGCCCGCCTCGCGGTCCTGACCGAGGTCGCCGCGGAGCTGGGTGTCAAGCCGAACCAGCTGGTACTCGCCTGGCTGATGCAGCACTCCCGCCCGTCGGTCGTGCCGTTGATCGGGCCGCGCACCCGCGAGCAGTTCGAGGACGCGCTGCCGGCCCTCGATCTCAAAATCGCCGCCGACCAGCAGGAACGCCTCGACGCCGCGGGCATCTGACCCGCCGGTCGCGAAAAAGTGTCGGGGGTCCGGTCTACGGTCCCCGGCATGAAGAAGTCAGGAGGCCAGCTCGCGTCCCCGGGCGATCAGCCGCTCGACCCGGGGCGTGAGCCCGGCCGCGGCCGCGTCGTCGGCGCCCGCCAGCTCGTCCAGCAGAGCCAGATAGTCCGACGTCAGCCGGCGGTAATCGCGGGCGAAGCGCTGGTCGCCGGTCCGGTAC
>CAKUMG010000973.1 GCA_934667465.1 uncultured Actinoplanes sp.
GGGGCCGGGGTTCCTGGCCGGGGGCGCGCTCCTGGCGGTCACCGCCGCCGCGGCCGCCGTGCTGGCCCGCCGGAACTGATGCCCCGGCGCCAGGGTCCCCGTCAGAAGGGGACCGTGGCGTCGCGGGTCGCGGTGGGGGTGGACAGGACGGCGTCGAAGGCGGCGCGGACGTCGGTGTCGGTGACGGCGCTCTGGGAGCGGATGCTGGTGAGCGCCGGCCCCGGCGTGCTGAGGTCGGTCAGCGTCGGGGATGCGCCGAAGCCGGCGTCGAGGAGGGCGCGTTCCACGCCGCCCTCGGCGGGCGCGGGGAGGCCGGCATCCTCGACGGTGAAACCGACAGGGGAGTGTTCGGCGGGATAGGCCATCTCGGGGACGCGGGGGCCGGTGTGGGTCAGCGCGACGGCACGGTAGGCGCCGCCCAGGGCCCGGGCGAGGTAGTAGCCCGTCGGCAGGGCGGCCAGTTCGCCGTCATAGCTGACCGGGGTCTTCTGGATGTGGCTGTTGTGTGCGACCAGTGCGATGCGGGCTTCCGGATGCGCCGCGGCGAGGGTGGTGGCTGCCATGAAGCACTCGCGCAGAGAGGGGTCCGCAGGCAGGCCCCGGCCGGCGAAAAGGTCGTGCATCGCGCGTAGCTGGTAGTCGGTGTGGCGGGCCGTGCCGAGGTGACGGAGCGCGGTGGCGTGGCCCTCCGGGTCGGCGTGCAGCGGCTCCGCGAGGGAGAGCCGGAACGCCAGGCGGGCGAGGCCGGCGGTGAGGGCGTCCTGCCGTGCGGTGCCGAGGGCGGTCCACTGGGTGGCCGACACCACGGCCGAGCCGCCGGTGATGGCGCCCGCGATGGGCAGGACAGGGGCCAGCAGGTCGGCGGCGGGCGGGTCGGCGGCGCGCAGGTAGGCGGCCACCTTCTCCAGGTCCGGGCTCAGGGTGAGAGTGTTCGGCAGGTCGATGCCGGTGACTGTGAGCGGGTCCGGGCGGCCGCGGTTGTAGGTGCGCAGCCAGCGCAGCAGCTCGCCGTGCACGGCGAGCGTCAGGGGCGCGGCGAGGCGGGTCAGGTCCTCGTCGCTGCCCCCGCCCGCGAGCCAGGGGTTGACGCTGCTCGCCTCGACGGCGCCGAGTTCGAACGCCAGCACGGTGATGCCGCATTCTTCGACGAGGAAGCGCAGCAGGCGGGCGCGGGCGAGGGTGAACTCGCGGACGAAGTGGGCGCCCTCGCCGAGGCCGACCACCCGGGCGCCGGCTACGACGTTGCGGAGCGGTTCGAGATCGGAGAGGCGGGGACCGGCGGGGTCCAGCGTGTGCAGGACGGTAGTGCCGTGGCGGAACGTCATGGGAGGAGGGTGTCAGGGATCCGGCTGCGGTGGAGTCCTTTTCGGACGTACGGTCGGGTGGGAGGGGACATGGGTGTCACGGAGGTGGAGGAGACCGCGTACGGGGCCGGGATGATGCGGGCGCTGGAGCAGCATGCGGCGCGGCCGTTGTTCGAGGACCCGTACGCGGAGCGGTTCCTGAGCGGGTGGGCGGCCGTGGTCACCCGGCACCGGGTGTTGCGGGCGGTGTTCCTGGGGTTGCTCGGGCGGGCCTGGCCCGGGGCGCAGGGTGCGGTCGCGTGCCGGACGCGGGCGATCGACGACGCGTGCCGGGAGGCGCTGGCGGGCGGGGTCGCTCGGGTGGTCCTGGTCGGGGCGGGCATGGACGCCCGGGCGTATCGGCTGGCGGAGATGCGTACGGCCGAGGTGTGGGAGTTTGACCTGCCCGGGGTGCAGGCGGTGAAGAAGGCGGCGGTTGCGCGCGTCCTGGGGGAGCTGCCCGCGCATGTGACCTATGTGCCGGTCGATCTGGTGTGCGAACGGGTGGGAGCCGGCGGGCGGGCCGCGCTGGTGGTGTGCGAGGCGGTGAGCATGTATCTGCCGCGGGAGGCGGTCGAGCAGGTCGTCGAGTATGCCGGGAGCTTGCCGGGTGGGAGCTGGTTCGTGGTGACGTACATGACGCGGGCGGTGGCCGAGGATCCGCGGCATGCGAAGTGGGGGCGGCGGCTGCCGGTACGGAGCAGTTTCGAGCCGGGCGAGGTGGCGGAGCTGCTGGCGAAGCACGGGCTGCGGGTGGTCGAGGACGTGGGCGCCGACGACTATCAGGAGCGCTATCTGCGGCCGTACGGGCGGCAGTTGCGGGTCTTCGAGGGGGAACGGGTCGTCGTCGCGCGGCGGCACTAAGATCCCGCCGATGAGCAACATCATCACTTTCTTCGTGGCGCCGCGCGAGCGGGCGGCCGCCGGTGCGGACGGGTCGCCTGCCGCCGCCGAGTACGGCAACTTCGATGCGGGCGCGGCCCTGATCGGCTGGGAGTCGTGGCTCACCGGCCGGTCGTTCGAGGAGCTGGTCGAGCTGGGCCGGCCGGAGTTCATGACCGAGGCGGAGAGCGTCACCACGGGCGAGGGCTGGGACGACGAGGACGAGTCCTGGGACGACGAGCCGGTGGTCTACGAGGTCTCCGGGGAGCTGCGGGAGGCGCTGGGTGCGGCGGGCCCGGACAAGCTGGAGGAGCTGACCGGCTGGTGGGCCGGGGAGACGGGCATCGACCCCGGGCTGGCCGCGGAGATCGTGCAGGAGGTCGTGACGCTCGCGCGCCGGGCGGCGGCCACGCCGGGGGAGGGCGTCTACTGCCAGGTGTCCTGACCCGGTGAAAGACGGCCCCCGTTCGGGTGATCATCGGCGGGTCGCGGGACGGGACACGCGGGCGGGGCCGCGATCGTACGGCCATGCACCTGACATTGTCCCTCGCCGCGGCGGTGACGGCCGTGGCCGCGCTGTTCGCGCCCGCCGCCGCCGTTGCCGAGGACATCGTGCCTGCGCCGGCGTCCCCGGGCCCCGCGTGCCCTACGAGGTCCAGGAGGTCGGCCGGATCGACCGGGTCATGTTCGACTTCCCGGACCTGGTCTTCGTCACCCGCCACGGCTGCGAGCCGTGGGAGGAGCTGGCCGTCAAGCTGATGCTGAAGTGGCCGAACCTGTACTACTCGACCTCGGCGTTCTCCCCGAAGTACTACCC
>CAKUMG010000974.1 GCA_934667465.1 uncultured Actinoplanes sp.
GGAACGACTTGCCGGGCGCGACCTGGTCGCCGTTCGGCATGGTGCCGCTGTAGCCGGACGGGACGAACAGGCCCTCACCGGTGGAGGCGTTGTAGACGTCGTCGAACCGGCTGTAGTCGGCGCGGGTCTCCGGGATCGCGACGCCGAGCGAGTCCTTGTGCGTCAGCAGCGCGTCGAGCAGGGCCTTCGCGGTGGTCTGCGCCTGCGTGTTGCCGGACTTCGCGCCGTAGTAGACGAGCGTCCGGGCGTAGGCGCCGACCACGCCGACGTCCTGCGTGTAGTCGACGATGCTGACGTGCAGGCCGCTGTTGTTGACGCTGGTGGTGCCGGCCTGCCAGTTGCCGCCGGGCTGGCCGGACCAGCGCAGCGTGGACGGGATCTGGTAGGTGGAGCCGCTGACCGTCGTGTTCGCGATCGCCCAGGCGACCCACTTGTCCAGCACGGCCTTGGCACGCGCGTCACCGGACTCGTGGTAGTACTCGGCGACACGCTCCATGCTCCACGCCTGGAAGCCGAACCACTGGTTCGACGGCGGGTCGTGGTAGACCGGCTTCTCGTCGTAGACCATGCCGTAGAACGTCGGCACACCGGCCGGGCGGGCACTGTAGTTGCCGTGCCAGCTGTTCGTCGCGCCGCCGGCGATCGCGCCCTCGGCCGACTGGAGCCAGGTGTAGAAGTCGATCTGGCGGGTCAGCGAGGTGGCCCAGTCGTTCTTGGCGGACGCCGCCTTCGGGGTCAGCTCCGGCACGGTGGAGAGGGCCCAGGCCGCGAACGGGTTCTGGTAGCCGCCGTGGTTGTGGCTGGAGCCGATCCGCCACGACCAGTTGCCGTTGTTCGCGCCGTAGGAGCCGCCCCACGCGTAGTACCAGGAGAGCAGGTACGCGGAGCTGTCCTTGCCGGTGCCGGCCGGGCACGAGGTGGAGGCGCAACCGGGCTGCTTGAAGTACTTGTCGTACATCGCGTAGCGCAGGTAGTCACCCATCTTCGCGGCGTTCGCGATGGTGGCCGAGATCTGCGACTGGTTGCCCTGCTCCTTGGCCCACTTCAGCGCCCAGTAGGCGGCCTGGACCGCGCGGGCGTCCGCGTCCGGCGCGTTGGTGTAGCGCCACTGCTGCGCGTACGACGAGTCACCGATGAAGATCGGCAGGAAGCCGCCGTTGCCGGTACGCCCGAAGTTGAACGTCTCGCAGCTCGGGTGCGGCACGGTCTCGAAGACCGACTCCTGCGGACCGCGCTGGTACGTGTTGATGTACGCCGGCCGGCTGGTGCCGTTGCCGCAGTTGCCGAAGCCGTAGACGTTGTCCACGTCGATCAGCCAGTGCATGCCGTAGACGCTGGTGGTGCCGTAGGCGCTCTGCAGCTCCGCGGCGAGCGGGTCCACGCCGACCTTGACCGACGAGTCGATCTTGCCACCGACCGACGGGTACTGGCTGGGCAGGTCCGCCTCGGGCGCGTAGTCCGCCGGGTCGGACGCGTTGTAGTTGCTCTGCGTCTCCTTCGGGATGATGTACTGCTCCATCACCCGCCAGGCGTTGTTGAACGGCGCCCAGTTCTCGGTGACGCGGCCGTACTGCGCCTCCAGGAGCAGCCAGTAGGAGAACGCCTCGGACGTGGTCTCGTGACCGTGGTCCGGCGCCTCGACCAGCAGCGTCTCGACGGAGTGGTACGGCACGCCCTCGGGGCTGAAGTACCCGTTCGCCGGCGCCTTGATCTTGTTGTAGAGCTCCAGGAACTCCTCGCCGTACGCGCCGCCCGGGGTGCCGCCGGCGTTGTCGGTCTCGGTGACCGGGGTGACGGACGACGTGAATCCGGTGGCGGACGCCGTGATCGTGGCGCTGCCGTTCGCGGTGTCCGCGTCCTCGGCCGCGTTGATCGGCACGTTGACGCCGGTGCTCCAGTTGGCCGCGGTGAGCGTCGCGTTCGAGGCGCCGAGCGTGATGTCCGCGTCGCCGGTCTTGGCCAGCGCGACGGAGACGGACGAGGTGGGTGCCGCGCTCAGCTTGACGTTGAGCACCGAGCCGGCGCCCTCCGCGACCTGCAGCGTGGCCGGCGTGACGATGCTGCTCGCGGACGCGCCGCTGACCGTGAACGCGTGCTCGTCCGTGCCGGTCAGCCCGGCGTTGTCGTACGCCCGGGCCTGCACGGTGTAGCTGCCGGCCGGCAGTCCGGTGGTGGCGTAGCTGTACGGCGCCGTGGTGTCCGTGTTGATCAGCAGACCGTTGCGGTAGAACTCGACCTTGGTGATCGAGCCGTCCGTGTCCGCGGCGGTGGCGGCGAGGTTGACGTTCGCCGGAGCGGTGAACGTGGCGCCGTCGGCCGGGCTGGTGAGCGAGACGGTCGGTGCCGCGTTGGCGGCGCCGGCGCAGGTGGTGCCGTTGAGCGTGAACGAGGCCGGCTTCGCGTTGGTGCCGCTGTAGCTGGCGTTGAAGCCGAGCGTGATGGAGGCGCCGGTGGCGAGGCTGCCGTTCCAGGCCTCGTTGGTCGCGGTCACGTTCTGGCCGGTCTGGCTGTACTTCGCGGACCACCCGTTCGTGACCTGCTGGTTGCCCGGGAACGCCCAGCCGAGGTTCCAACTGCTGACCGGGTCGCCCAGGTTCTTGAGCGTCACGCTCGCGGTGAAGCCGTTGTTCCAGTCGTTGGTGGTGTAGACGACGTCACAGGCGGTCGCGGCGTAGGCCATGCTGGCCGGCACGGTCACCATCCCGCCTGCGACCAGCACGCCGGCGGCGATCGTCGCCAACCGTCTCCTGCTGGGCCGAATTCTCATCTGCTGATGTCTCCTCGCGGACCGGGCGTCATGCGTCCGCACGGGTGGAGCCGCGCGCGCAAATCGGACATGCCGACGCCGAGTAAAGATGGGGATGCGCACTGGGCGGCCGCACCGGAGACAGCTCCGGGGCCCTCGGCGACCCGTCAAGCGTGGGGTTTTGTGGCTCCCGTCACGCGATGCCGTCAGTCTCGCATGGGAGCGCTCCCGTAGCAACCCATAGATGTTGATCAGTGTCAACATGCGGGTTGGCCTGCGATTTCACGCTACAGCCC
>CAKUMG010000975.1 GCA_934667465.1 uncultured Actinoplanes sp.
GTAGGTGGTGGTGTCGCAGCCGAACGAGGCGACGGCGGCGCGGGTGCCGAAGCGGTCGGCGAGCAGGCCGGCGAGCATCGGGCCGACCGTGACGGTGCGGAAACCGAAGCGGTACGTGTCCTCGGCCAGCACGTGTTCGGCGCCCTGCGGGTAGAACAGGGGCTCGAAGTCCTGCACGAAGTAGAGCCGCCGGGTCGGGACGGAGGCGTGCCGGGCGAGGACGTGGGCCGTCTGCCAGGCCGTCGCCACGTACGCGTCGAGCGGTGCCAGCCCGCCCGCGACCGGCCGCACCTCGGCGCGCACCCGCGGCCAGGAGCGGCGGATGATCTCGGTGTGCCGGGCGGTGTCCCCGCCGAACAGGTCGTAGAGGTACAGCACGCACGTGTGCCCGGCCGCCTCGGCCGCCTCGACCATCCGGAACATCGTGGTGTGCCCGCCCGAGCCGGGGCCGGGCGGGGTGCAGATCCAGCCGATCGTGAGCGGGGTGCCGCGCGCCGGGCGCCGGGGCGGCACGGTCAGCGCGAGGCTGCCGGAGTCCGCCACGTCGTCCAGGGCGATCGGGAAGTCGAGCTCGGCGGCGCCCAGCCGCTTGTACGCCACCCGGGAGAGCCGCTGCGCCAGGCCCCGCGGTCCGGTGGCGCGCAGGACCCGCAGCGCTTCGACGGCGCGAGCAGGGTGAACGGCGTTCGGCATTGCGCAACTCCAAGCAATCGGGGCCGACGAGGCGAAGAAGGCAGAGGGAATCAGGACGGCACGCGCATCGCGCGCAGGTCGTGGAGGGCGGTACGCCGCCGGTACACCAGGAGAGCGATGGCAGCGACCCCGGCCACCCCCACCAGCGGCAGCGCGACCAGGTCGGCGGGGATCGCGCGGACCGCCACCACGGACACCAGGGCGGCGGCCCCGGCGGCCGCGACCGGCCACAGCACCCGCGCGCCGACCGCGCCCGCCCCGATGCCGGTGCGCCGGAGCTCCCACAGGTAGACGGGCGCGACGACCAGGGCGGCGACCACGAACTGGGCCGCGGCCGCCCCCGCGGCGCCACCACCGCGTACACCCAGATAGACGGCGGGCAGCAGGGCCAGGAGCCACACGACCTGCACGACCAGCACCACGCGGGTGTCGGCCAGCACGACGAAGTAGTCGTAGCACAGCTCGAACAGGATCCGCAGCGCGCCGAGCAGCCCCAGCCACACCAGCACCGGGCCGGCGGCCGTCCACGCGTCTCCGTAGAGCAGGCCGACGACCGGCGCGGAGGCGGCGGCGAGCAGCACGCAGACCGGCAGGGTGATCGCCGCGAGCAGTTCGAGGGCGGACAGGAACGTGGTGCGCATCGCCGGCGGGTCGCCCTGCAGGCGGGCCAGCAGTGCCGGGGCGACGGCGCGGACCGGCAGCGCGAAGATGGAGTTCGGCCAGTTGGACAGGTTGAATGCGAGCACGTAGATGCCGAGCGGCACCGGGCCGAGGACCGCGCCGACGATCAGCCGGTCGACGTTGGACGCGGCGAAGACGATCATGCTGGAGCCGGCCAGGGGCAGCCCGAAGCGGAGCAGGGCCCGGGCGTGGCCGCGGTCGAAGCCGGGGCGCAGCGAGCGCGGTTCGAACGCGATGAACAGGATCGCGCCGGCCACCGCGCCGGTGAGCTGGCCGATCGCGAGGCTCATGGCGCCGAGCCCGGCGAGCGCGCAGCCGATCGAGGTGAGCGCGCCGGCCCAGGTGGAGACCTGGTCCGCGATCGCCTTGCGGTCCTGCCGGAAGTGCCGCTGCAGCATGCCGACCGGGGTGGCGACGAGCCCGCTGATCAGGACGCCGATCGTCAGCACCCGCACGACAGGGGTGGCCGCGGGGGCGCTCATCGCGGCGGCGAACGCGGGCGCGGCGAGGAAGCAGGCGCCGAAGACGAGCACGCTGGAGAGCACGGAGATGGTGACGACCGTGGGCGCGATGTCGCGGGGGTCGCCGGGCCACCGGACGATCGCCAGGCTGACGCCGAGCTCGTTGAAGCTGAGCAGGGCGAGCAGCGCGACCATGGCGACGGCGAACGTGCCGAAGTCGTCGGGGCCGAGGATCCGGGCCAGCGCGACGCCGATGCCGATGGTGCTCAGCCGGTTCAGCACGGTGCTGGCGAAGCTCCAGCTGAGCGCGCGACCCGCCTGCGCGCCCAACGACGTGGTCACCGCCATCCAGCGACCCGCCGCAGGCCGGTGGACCATCCGCGGGGCAGCAGTTCCGCAGCCGTACGCCGCACGGCCGACCGCGCCCACTCACCGCGCGCGGGCGGCTGGGACAGTGCCCGCGCGTAGACGCCCTCCAAGGTAGTGGCGGCCCGGTCGAGGCTGAACCGGTCGAGGACCAGCTGCCGGGACCACTTGCCGAGCTCCGTCCGCAGTGCCGGGTCGTCGAGGAGCTCCCGCAGCTGCTCGACGAGCGAGCCCGAGGCACCCACCCCGTAGAAGCCGGCCCGCAGGAAGTAGTCGACGGTCCCCGGGGTGACGGGCCGGGAGAAGCCCCCGATGCCGAGCGCGATCAGCGGCCGCCCGAACGCCATGGCCCGCAGCGCCGACCCGCCCATCCCGAGCGCGATGTCCGCCGCCGCGTACGCGGGCCGGGGATCGTCCAGCCGCCCGGTCATGACCACCGCCGGCCGGCCGAGGACACCGTTCACCCGCTCCGCCTCGGCCGCGAGCTCCGCGTACGAGGGACCGTCACCGACCACCGCCAGGCGCACGTCACCCTCGAGGAGCGGCAGCGCCCGCATCGTCCGCAGGATCCCCTCGGCCTTCATGTCCGGCTCCAGCCGCGACACCACCACGAGCAGCGGCACGTCGTCCGGGACGTCCCAGCCGGCCCGGAAGTCGGAGAGGAACGGTGCATCGGCGTCCGTGTCCACCGGCGGCTCGATCAGCACCGGCCGCTCCCGGGGACCGCGCCGGGTCACCGCACGTAACCGCGCGACCAGCACCGGAAACGAGAACGGCTTGGTCAGGTAGTCGTCCGCGCCGGTCTCCAGGCCCTCCACCTGGTCCCACTCGCCGTCCT
>CAKUMG010000976.1 GCA_934667465.1 uncultured Actinoplanes sp.
GCTCAAGCAGGCCGCGGACCTGCCCGCCGGCTTCGGCCCGGCGCAGGCCGCCGCGCTGCTGATCTCGTACGCGCAGACGGCCGAGCTCGCCCTCGAACGCGCGGGCGTGTTCACGGTCCGCCCGGCGGCGGGCGAGCCGTTCGACGCGCGCCTGCACCGGGCCCAGGGTGTCGTGCCGGCCGCCGCCGCGGAGGCGGACGCGACAGTGGCGGAGGTGCTGCGCGACGGCTACCGCGACGCGGCCACCGACCGGGTCCTCAGCCCCGCCATCGTGCTCGTGGCCCGCTGGGCACCGCCGCCCGCGACGGAAGAAAGCGTGACCCGCTGGACACCGCCGACCGCCTGACCACGACGGAGGACGACCGCCCATGGACACCTACTTCGGGATCGATCTCGGGACCACGTACTCGTCGATCGCCTTCATCAACGAGACCGGGCGCCCGACCCCGGCCCGCAACGCCATGACCAACGACGAGACCACGCCGTCGGTGGTGTGGTTCGAGAGCCCCGGCAACGTGGTGGTCGGCCGGACCGCGAAGGACGTCGCCCGGCTCTATCCGGAGCGGGTGGTCAGCCTGGTCAAGCGGTACATGGGCCGGCAGGAGGAGTGGGAGTTCGACGGCGAGCGGCACACCGCCGAGTCGATCTCCGCGCTGATCCTCAAGGCGCTCGCGCAGGACGCGGCCCAGTACACCGGCCGGGAGGTCACCGACGTGGTGATCACCGTGCCCGCGTACTTCGGGATGCTGGAGCGCGACGCCACCCGCAACGCCGGGCGGATCGCGGGCCTGAACGTGATCGGGGTGGTGCCGGAGCCGGTCGCCGCCGCGCTGCAGTACGAGGTGACCGACGGCGGGGACCGGACGGTGCTCGTGTTCGACCTGGGCGGCGGCACGTTCGACACCACGGTCATCCGGGTGTCCAAGGGGGCCGTCGACGTGGTCTGCACCGACGGCGATCAGGAGCTGGGCGGCGCCGACTGGGACGCGCGGCTGGCCGGCTATCTGATCGAGCGGTTCGTCGAGGCCGCGTCGCCGGACGAGGACCCGCGCGACGACGAGCAGTTCCTGCAGGACATGGCGAACCTGGCCGAGGACACCAAGAAGATGCTGAGCCAGGCCGAGTCGCGGCCGGTGGCGATCCGGCTCGCGGGCGCGTCGGCCCGCGTCGAGGTGACCCGGGCGAAGTTCGCCGAGCTGACCAAGGATCTGATGGACCGGACCGTCGAGTACACCCGGCGCACCCTCGAGACGCTCGAGGCCAAGGAGCCGGGCGCGACGATCGACGACGTGCTGCTGGTCGGCGGGTCCAGCAAGATGCCGATGGTCGCCGAGCGGCTCGCGGCGGAGTTCGGCTGGGCGCCGCGGCTGCACGACCCGGACCTCGCTGTCGCCAAGGGCGCGGCCCGGTTCGCGCTGAGCCGCGGGGTCTACCGGTGGCAGGGGGAGACGCCCGGGCACCTCGACGAGATCGCCCGGCACACCGGCATCGCCGTCGAGGCGATCCGGGACGCCGCCGAGAAGCGGATCACGAACGTGCTGCCCAAGGCGTTCGGGGTTCGGCTGGTCGACACGTCCAGGCCCGGGTGGGAGGACGATCCGGACGGCAATTCCTATGTACGGCACCTGGTCCACGCGAACGAGACGCTGCCCAGCGGCGTGCGGCCCCTGGAGGCCTCCACCGTGGTCGAGGGGCAGACCCAGATCTCGATCGACATCTACGAGCAGGCCGGCTCGGTGGAGAGCGGTGACCTGAGCGCCAACAGCCCGGTGGACAAGGGCAACGGCGTGATCACCGGCCTGCCGTCGCTGCGCCGCGGCTCGCCGATCGACATCACGATGCAGGTCGACGAGGAGGGCACGCTCAGCGTCTATGCCCGCGAGCCGGGCACCGGCAAGGACCTGACCATCGACATCCGGGTCAGCGTGCTCAGCGAGGAGGAGGTCGCGGCGGCCACCTCGAGGATCTCCGGCATCACGGTGCAGGCCTGAGCCGATGGTGTTCGACGAGGAGGCGTACGAGCGCGAGGTGGTGCGGCCGCTGCGGGGCAGCCGCGGCCCGCTGCCACCACCGCCGATCATGTACGCGGTGAGCACCGGCCCCACCGACGAGGCCGCGCTCGAGGCGCACCTCCGGCGGGTGCGCGCCTACTGGGGACGCCGGGCGCGCGGCCCCACCAGCGTCGGGGCGGTGTGCAAGCGGTTCGTGGCCGCGGACGAGGAGCTCACCCGCCGCCCGGACACGCGGCTCACCGATCCGGGATGGTGGCGCGACCGGGCGGCCGACGTCGCCGAGCACGAGCGGGTGGCGCGCCGGAAACTCGTCGCCGAGCTGCGGCAGGCGTACGGCCGGGGTGGTCAGATCACCCGCACCCAGCTCGACGCGCTCGTCGCCCACCTCGGTGGCCTCGGCGCCGAGCAGGCGCAACGCGCCGTCGGCGAGGCCGGTCTGACGGTCATCGACGCGCTGACCCTGCCAGCGGACTGCGGGCTGTCCGCCACCCAGTACGGCCAGCTGCGCGACCGGCTCGCCGAGGCCGGCGCGCGGACCGTGGTGCAGCTGCTGCACCCCGAGCTGACCTCGCCGTTCGCGATCGCCCACGGCTTCTCGGTGCCCGGGCGGCCCGAGCTGCGCCTCGACAAGGCGGCCCTGGAAGAGGTGGCGCGCCGCGCGGAGAGCGACCGCGACTCGATCGTCACCCGGGCCCGCAAGACGGCGTGCGCGCTGCTGCGCTCGGCGCACACGAAGGTGCCGGACCTGGCCGCGATCGCGCTGTTCCACATCGCCGACCACGTCCGCGAGGCGCACCGGGCGGGGCTGGCCGACACCCTGCTCGCCGCGCGGATCGCCGAGCTGGGCGTGGTGCCCGAGGACGCCCGGCTGATCGCCGTCAGCCTGCGGCACGGGCTCGGCGCCGCCCCCGCGCGCGGCCTCGAACACATCCAGCAGCTGATCGCGGGCCATCAGCTCGGCGAGGCCCGGGCCGCGCTGGCCGCGCTGACCGACGACGATCCGGGGCACGCGGCCGCATCCGCCC
>CAKUMG010000977.1 GCA_934667465.1 uncultured Actinoplanes sp.
TGCCGTAACCCGGCTGCGGCGGACCGTAGCCCGGCGGGGGCCCGTAACCGGGCGGGCCGCTCGGCTGGCCGTACGCGGCGGGCTGCTGATAGCCGGGCTGCTGATAGCCCTGATCCGCATAGCCCTGGCCGGCGTGGCTCTGGTCGGGGTAGCCCTGGGCGGGATAGCCCTGCGACGGCGTGGCCGGGAACTGCGACGTCGGCGGGTAGTGACCCGCGGCGGGCTGTCCCTGCGGCGGCAGCGGCGCCTGGCCCGGCTGATAGTGCGGCGGCTGCGGCGCCGGGGGATGCGGCGTGGCCGCGTCGTCGGACGTCGCCGCCCACGGGTCGGCCGAGGGCGGATCGTGGGGGTCGGAGGGCGGTGGATAACTCAAGCGTCTCTCCCGGGCAGTCGTCGCCTCGACGGTACGCGCTCGGATCCACGGAACCATCATCCGGTCGTGTCGTGATCGTCGATGACCTGCGGAGATATCGACCCCCGGCGCCCGTAACGACCTTTTCGATCAAGTGATGTGCTCGAAAGTGTGCTCCGCGAGCACGCGTCATGCGCAAAAGTCGGCTACGCTGCCCCTCATGTGTGGGATCGTGGGATACGTCGGTGCTCGACCGGCGCTGCAAATCGTGCTCGACGGACTTCGCCGCCTGGAGTACCGCGGCTATGACTCGGCGGGCGTCGCGGTGGTCGACGGCGACGTCATCCTGACCGAGAAGCGCGCCGGCAAGCTGGCGAACCTCGAGAAGGCGCTGGGCGAGCGCGCCGCCGACGGCATCAGCGCGGGCTCGACCGCCATCGGGCACACCCGCTGGGCGACCCACGGCGGCCCGACCGACCGCAACGCCCACCCGCACCTGTCGGACGACGGCCGGGTGGCCGTGATCCACAACGGCATCATCGAGAACTTCTCCCGGCTGCGCGCCGAGCTGGAGGCCACGGGCGTCGAGTTCGTCAGCGACACCGACACGGAGTGCGCGGCCCACCTGCTCGCGGCCGAGCTGCGCGCCGTGCGCGAGGCGGGCACCGAGCTCGACGGCCCGCACCTGCTCGCCGAGGGCATGCGCCGCACGGTGCGCCGGCTCGAGGGTGCCTTCACCCTGCTCGCGGTCGACGTCGCGGTGCCCGGCGCCGTGGTCGCCGCCCGCCGCAACTCGCCGCTCGTCGTGGGCCGGGGCGACGGCGAGAACTTCCTCGCCAGCGACGTCTCCGCGTTCATCGAGCACACCCGCGAGGCCATCGAGCTGGGGCAGGACCAGGTCGTCCTGATCACGCCCGAGGCCATCGAGATCACCGACTTCGCCGGCGCGGCCGCCGACGGCAAGGAGTTCCACATCGACTGGGACGCCTCCGCCGCGGAGAAGGGCGGCTACGACTACTTCATGCTCAAGGAGATCGCCGAGCAGCCGCAGGCCATCGCGGACACCCTGCTGGGCCGGCTCTCCGAGCGCGGCGAGATCATCCTCGACGAGGTCCGCCTCACCGACCAGGACCTGCGCGACGTCGACAAGGTCTTCATCATCGCCTGCGGCACGGCCTACCACGCCGGCATGGTCGCGAAGTACGCGATCGAGCACTGGACCCGCATCCCCTGCGAGGTCGAGACGGCCAGCGAGTTCCGTTACCGCGACCCGGTGCTGGACCGCTCGACGCTGGTCATCGCGATCAGCCAGTCCGGCGAGACCATGGACACGCTGATGGCCCTGCGCCACGCCAAGGAGCAGAAGGCCCGGGTGCTGGCCATCTGCAACACCAACGGCTCCACGATCCCGCGCGAGTCCGACGCGGTGCTCTACACCCACGGCGGCCCCGAGATCGCCGTCGCCTCGACCAAGGCGTTCCTCACCCAGCTCGTCGCGTGCTACCTGATCGGCCTGCACCTGGCCCAGGTCCGCGGCGTGATGTATGCGGACGAGGTCGCCGCGGTCGTCGACCGGCTCCAGCGCACCCCGGACGACCTGCGCGAGCTGCTCACCCGCATGGAGGAGGTGCGCGAGCTGGGCCGCGACCTCCGGACGGCGTCGACTGTCCTCTTCATCGGCCGGCACGTGGGCTACCCCGTGGCGCTGGAGGGCGCGCTCAAGCTCAAGGAGCTCGCCTACATGCACGCCGAGGGCTTCGCCGCCGGCGAGCTCAAGCACGGCCCGATCGCGCTGATCGATCAGGGCACGCCGGTGGTCTGCATCGTGCCCTCGCCGGCCGGCCGGGGCGTGCTGCGGGACAAGGTCGTCTCCAACATCCAGGAGGTCCGCGCGCGCGGCGCCCGCACGATCGTCATCGCCGAGGAGGGCGACGACGCCGTGGCCGCGTATGCCGACCACCTGATCCCGGTGCCCCGGACGCCCACGCTGCTGGCCCCGCTGATGACCACCGTGCCGCTGCAGATCCTCGCCTGCGAGATCGCCTCCGCCCGGGGTCACGACGTCGACCAGCCGCGCAACCTGGCCAAGTCCGTCACCGTGGAGTGACATCGCCGCTCCCGGTGGCGATGCGGACGAGGGCGTCCAGCGCCGGGCGCCCCTCGTCCCAGTAGCCGAGGTGCCCGGCGTCCGGCTGGCTCGCGACCGTGCGGGCCCCGAACGCCGGGCCGGCCGGGTTCGGGCCGAAGAACAGGTCGTCCTCCGGCCGCAGGAACGCCGCGGCCGCCCCGCCGGGCACGATCCGGCCGAGCAGCACGTCCCCGGCGAGGCTGCGCGGCGACACCGCGGCCCACTGGATCGGGTCGGACAGCGACGTCATCGCCCACACCTCTCCGACGGCAAGGTCCGTCGCGTGGCCCACGCCCGCGCCGGGCGAGCCGACCAGGACCACGCCGTCGGCCAGCCCGGGCTCGCGGGCGGCGGCACCCACCACGAGCGAGCCGTAGCTGTGCCCGAGCACCGTCTGCCGGGCCGGCTCGCCCTCGTGCGCCGCGCGCAGCCCCTCCTGGAACCGGCGCAGCTGCCCGGCCCCGGCCACCGCCGACGCCCGGCTCGCGGCCTCGGCGAGACCGTCGGGCGCGTCGTAGCCGAGCCACAGGATCGCGCTGGCCGCCCGCTC
>CAKUMG010000978.1 GCA_934667465.1 uncultured Actinoplanes sp.
GTGCAGGTGCATGTCGTGCCGCCCGTCGGCGTGCACCGCGGCGCTGCGCTTCGTGCCCTCGAGCGCGCGAACCCGCCCTCGAGCGCGAACCCGCCCTCGACCGCGAACCCGCCCTTGAGCGCGACCCGGCACGAAGCCTCGTTCCGCGTGGAGTGGTCCAGCTCGAGCCGCCGGAAGCCGGTCCGCTCGGCTCAGCCGCTCACCGCGAGCAGCGCCCGCGTCGCGACGCCGGCGCCCCGGGCGTGCGGCAGCGCCCAGTATGCGCACCCGGCCGAGTCACCACAGTGCTCAGACCGCCTCGTCGTCGATCCATTCGAGGAGGTCGCCGGGCTGGCATTCGAGGACCCGGCACATCGCCTCGAGGGTGCTGAAGCGCACAGCCTTGGCGCGCCCGTTCTTGAGGACAGCCACGTTCGCCGGGGTCAGGCCGACGCGTTCCGCGAACTCGCCGACGCTCATCTTGCGCTTGGCCAGCTCGACGTCGATCCGGACGACGATGGGCATCAGATCACCGCTTCCATGTCGGTCCGCAGCGTAGTGGCCTGCCGCAGCAGGGCGCGCAGCACCACCACGAGCAGCCCGACGACGGATACGCCGACCAGGGACAGGAAGAGCACGAGCGGCAGTCCGGGATCGCGCGCGCTGAAACCCACGTACAGGAAAACGCCTGTCAATGTCAGCCAGCCGGCGCCGACCGCCCAGACGATGCCGTCGACCCAGCGCAGCGACGCCTCGGTGAAGATGCGGTCGCGTTTGACCAGGGTGAGCAGCTGCCAGGTGCAGACGATGACGACCTGCACGCACAGCACCCAGAAGATCGTGACAATGGTGGCGGGCCAGCGCAGGTAGGCGTGCCCGGGGTCCTGCTCGGCCATGTGGCGGAACTGGCCCGGCAGCGACATGACCTGGAAGAGCAGCAGCACTCCGAACAACGTCACCAGGAAGACCCGCAGGGGCAGTACCGCCCGACTCTCGTTCAGCATGTATCGACTATCACTCACTACCTATCGAAAGTCAATAGACTAGCCGTACGCGTCGCCGCCGCCCGCGCACGCTCTAAACTGCCGGGGTGATCATGAGGGTGGCCGCCGCGGTCGCGATGCTGCTGGCGGCGACGGCGTGCGGCGGGCCGTCCGCGACGGACTGGGAAGAGCTCGAGTCCCCCGTGGAGCCGGCGGTGTCCATGCTGCCGCCGGGGCTGGTGGCGCTCGCCGGCACGGCCGAGGGCACCGAGCTGCGGGTCTACGACGCCGCGCGGGGCAGCCTGCTCCGCAGGATCGCCGTCCCCGCCCCCGAGGGCGTGGTGTTCAGCCCCTCGTTCGCCTACGCCGCCGAGATCGACAAGGCGGCGAACCTGCTGCGGATCCACAAACTGCAGGGCACCGCGTACGAGCCGGTCACGAGCCTGAACGCGGCAGCCCTCGGCGGCAACGGCCTCACGATGACCGGCCTCGGGTTCGTGGCCGCGACCGGCCGCCTCGGCGTGGAACTCACCGGCGGCGACGGCGGCCCGCGCAGGACGGCGCTGCTCGACCCGGCCACCCCAGGACCGACGCTCGCCGAATACTCCGGGACCCCGGCCGCCTGGGACTCCACCGGCGGCCCGGTCGAGACTGTCCAGGGCACGCTGCGCGGCGACGCGGAGCCGGGCCAGGTCAAGCTCCGCGTGAGTGCCCACGAGGCGGTCGATGCCATGGTCGTCACGGGGGAGGGCGGGCAGCTCCGGTACGCGTGCCCCGGCCCGCGCCTCGACCCGTTCACCCTGGTCTGCGCGGGCGCGGCGGACCGCGCCGAGCTGGTGGCCCTGACCGTCGACCCCGCGACCCACGACGCGTCGCTGCGCACGATCGGCACGCTCAAGGGCGCGCGCTTCGACCAGGTCGTCGTCTCCCCGGACGGCACCCGCGTGCTCGCCGGCCGCCCGGGCGGCGTCTACGCGGCGGCCGTCGCGGGCAGCAAGCCGAAGCGCCTGTTCAAGACCCGGAAGACCGACGACCTCACGCTGCTCGCCTGGAACTGAACTCGCCGGCGTGGTCGGTCACCCACTGCCGGAACGTACGCGGCGGCCGCCCCAGCACGCCGGCGATCGTGGACGTGACGTACGCCCTCCGGCCCGCACTGGCCTCCCACGCGGCCAGCAGCATCGCGGTCGCGGGCCCGAGCCGGAACTCGGCCGGCGCCAGCTCCTCGAACGCGACCGCCCGGCCCAGCACCTGGCCGATGACGCGCACCTGCTCGGCCTGACCGAGCGACTCGGGCCCGGTCAGGACGTAGTCGCCGCCGGCGTGCCCGTCCTCGCACAGCGCCCGCGCGACGACCTCCGCCACGTCCCGGTCGTCGACCGGCGCGGTCTCCACCGCACCGTACGGCCACCGCACCGCCCGGCCCGCGCGGATGTCCGCACCCCACCAGTGCAGCGCGTTCGACGCGAACATCCCCGGCCGGATCATCGTCGCCCCGATCCCGGCCGCCGCGAGGAGCTCCTCGACGCGGGCGTGCAGCGCCGCCATCGGGTTCGGCTGCTGGAAGAACGGATGCGGCGTCCGGTGCGGCGCGGACAGATACACGACCCGCCGCGCCTGGGCGGCCACCCGATCGACAACCGCCCCGGCGGTGTCCGGCGGGGCGGTCCAGACGAGGAACACCGACTCGACGCCGCGCAGCGCACCGTCCAGCGACGCGGGCTCGGTGAGGTCGCCGACGGCCACCTCGACGCCGGCGGGCAGTTCCGCGGCCGCTTCCGGGCGGCGCACGAGAGCCCGGACCGGCGCGTCCCGCTCGGTCAGCGCCTCGATGACCGTGCTTCCCATCCGCCCGGTCGCCCCGGTGATCAGAATCGTCATGGGGCCATTCTGCGGACGGCGGCGGTGAGTCCGCACGCGCGTTTCCGGACCGAGGCGGTCTCCGCAGCGAACCAGCCGTCGGGCGGCAGCGACGTCATGCCGGAGATCCTGCCGTGCCCGCCGCAGCCCCGGGCCCGGGGGCCTGCTGCCGGCTGCGCCCAGGTTGAGCGGGCCGTGCCGGCGC
>CAKUMG010000979.1 GCA_934667465.1 uncultured Actinoplanes sp.
GTCGTAGACCTGCCGCTGCAGCGGGGTGAAGCTGCCGCTGACCGGCACGGTGCGGGTGATGTCGGCGGTGTAGAAGGTGCGGCCCTCGACGCCCATGTCCATCAGCAGCAGCTCGCCGGGCTTGGTGACGCCGGTGTTGCGGACCCAGTGCAGGATCGTGGCGTGCGCGCCGGCGCCGACGATGCTGCCGTAGCCGACGTCGTTGCCGTCGTGGCGGGCGCGCAGCCCGAACACGCCCTCCAGGAGGCGCTCCTTGACGCCGCGGTCGGCGGGCAGGACCCGGGCGACGTCCTCGAAGCCGCGCACGGTGGCGTCGATGGCCTCCTGCAGCTGGGTCAGCTCCCACTCGTCCTTGACCAGCTTGAGCTCGGAGATGGCCGCGGCCAGCTCACGGTCGCGGCTGACGGGGCCGGGCTCGTAGGCGATGACCGTGCGGTCCACGAGCGGGTCGAGACCGCGCAGCACCCGGGTGCGGGCGGGCGCGCAGCCGGCCAGGGCGCCGCCCAGGGCCGCATACGGCGCGGTCTGCACGCCGAGCTCGGCGGAGCGCTCGGCCAGGGTGTGCCGCCGGCCGACCCATAGCTCGCCGTTGCGGCTGCGGAAGAACGCGTCGGTCTCCTTGGAGTTGCGGTCGTGGGTGTAGAGCACCGCGTCGTGGCCGGAGCCGCTGGGGTGCAGGATCAGCACACCCTCGGGGTCGGCGTCGCCGGTCAGGTAGACGAAGTCGCTGCCGGGGCGGAACGGGTGGTCGGTGTCGTTGGCCCGGACCTTCTCGCGCCCGGTCGGGATGACCAGGGTCTCGCCGGGGAACGCCTCCGACAGCGCCGCGCGCCGCTTGGCGTAGTTGGGCGCCTCGGGCCGGGCCGTCACCTCGAGGGTGTCGTTGCGCCAGCCGGTGCGCATGAACTGGAGGTATGCCTCGGGGAAGTCCGGGTCGTGCGACTCGGTCCTCGCGCTCGCGCCTGCGCCCTGTTCGGCCATCGGGGCCTCCCTCCAACTCGTCCCGCCCCAGACGTTACCGCCTGGCGCCGACACTTCTCGCGCCCGGACCCCCGTTGAAGATCAACTAGGGGCGCAGGGTGAGGCACGCCACTCGCGCCCCTGCCGTCCCGGCCTTTCCGGCCTCCGTACGGGTCGGCTCCGCGTGCACCACCAGCGAGCGCGGCGGGTTCACGGGGTTGAAGGACCACTTCTGCTCGCTGCTGATCCGCGCCGCCCCGCGGTCGTCGGCGCGGAAGTCCAGCCACACCTCGTTGCCCGGGTTCGCGAACGCCGGGTCCACCGACGGCTTCGTCGGGTCCGCCTGGTACTGATAGTGCGGCCCGGCGTCGTCGGGCGTGGCCGTGCACGGCTGCGTGTGCAGATGCGCCCCGTACGCACGCTTGGCGATCATGCCCGAGACGGTGAGCCCGACCACGACCGTGCCTACCGCGGTCATCCCCACCTCGACGGCGGCCGTCGCGCCGACCGGGACCACCTTGGCGTCGTACGTGATCGCGGTCGTGCCCTTCGGTGCGAGCTCGAACGCGCCCGCGGACTTCGTCACGGCCAGGGGCGCCTGCCCCGGCGTGGCGAGCGCGCTGCGCAGCGGGCTCGGCGACGGGCCGCCGGTCACGATCCACGGCGTACCCGCGGGAGGGGGTTCGGCGAAGCCGGTGTCGTCGGTGGCCGTCGGCGAAGCGCAGCCGGCTCCCGCCGCAAGCACGGCCGAAACGGTCAGAGCATAATAAAAGGGACGCATTGCCGGATTGTGTCAAATGATCTCGCCCCGAGCGAGTACCGATCGAGTGTTAGCTTTCATCCGCCGCCGTGCAGCACCGGCCGGCGGCTCGGCAACGCGCGGCAGGCGGAGGAGATCACCCATGGCATACGCGGTGGTGCTCGGGGAGGCGCTCGTCGACCTCCTGGAGACCGAACGGGACGGCGAACTGATCTACCGGCAGGCGATCGGCGGCGCCCCGCTCAACGTGGCCGTCGGCGTCACCCGCCTCGGCGGGCAGGTCGACTACGTGGGCTCGCTCGGCACCGACACGCTCGGCGACCGGATCGCGGCCTTCCTCGCCGACACCGGCGTCGGCACCGGCTCCACCCTCCGCGTTCCGGTGCCGACCACCCTCGCGGTCACCACCTTCGAGGGCGCCGAACCCACCTTCCAGGTCTACGGCGAACCGCCGTCCTACTCCCTGGTCAGCGCCGACGACGTCGACCAGCAGCGCGTCGCCGGCGCCGCCGTCGTCTATGCCGGCTCGATCAGCCTCATGCGCGAGCCGTTCCAGTCCGCCGCGCGCGCCGCCTGGTCGGTGCAAGGGCCGGTCAAAGTCTTCGATCCCAATGTACGGCCGAAGCTGCTGCCCGACGACGCCGCCGTCGACGAGCTGCGCGCGCTCGTGGAGGGCTACTTCTCCACCGCGGATCTCGTCAAGCTCAGCTCCGCCGACGCCGAGGTGCTCTGGCCGGGCGCCACGCCGGCGACGGCCGCTGAGCGGATCCTCGGGCTCGGCGCGGGCGCGGTCGTGGTGACCTGCGGCGCGCAGGGTGCCTACGTCGCCACCGCCGCCGGCAGCGAGCAGATCCCGGCGCCGGCCGTGGCCGCGAAGTCGCGCAGGTAGCGGGAGCGCCGCTCGATCCGCTCCGCCATGATCGCGAAATTCTCGTAGAGCGCGCGGATCTCGGTCGCCTCGGAGTAGCGCGGGTGGTTCGAGTCGAAGATGCCGGAGAGCGGGATGTCCTTGCCCATCACGGCCGGCGGCATGGCCTTGGTGATCCGGTCGCCGACCGCGTACGGATAGCCGAGCACGCGGGCGGAGTCCTTGATCGCAGCCTTCGCCTTGATCGTGCCGAACGTGGCGATCTGGGCGACCCGGTCCTCGCCCCATTTGTCGGTGACGTAGCGGATCACCTCGGCGCGCCGGCGCTCGTCGAAGTCGATGTCGACGTCGGGCATCGAGACGCGGTCCGGGTTGAGGAACCGCTCGAAGATCAGGCCGTGCGGCAGCGGGTCGAGGTCGGTGATGCCCAGTGCGTAAG
>CAKUMG010000980.1 GCA_934667465.1 uncultured Actinoplanes sp.
TTCCTCGACGCCGGCGCCACCGCGGCCCTGGGAGCGTTCGTGGGCGAGCAGTATGCGACGCAGACGGTCTTTCCCCCGGTCGAGGACCTCTTCGCGGCCTACCGGCTGTGCCCGCCGGAGCAGACCCGGGTGCTGCTGCTGGGCCAGGACCCCTATCACGGCCCCGGCCAGGCGCACGGGCTCAGCTTCAGCGTGCGCGAGGGGGTCAGGGTGCCGCCGTCGCTGCGCAACGTCTACAAGGAGCTGGCCGACGATCTCGGGGTGCCGCCGTCGGCGAGCGGCGACCTCACCGGCTGGGCGAGACAGGGCGTGCTCCTGCTCAACGCGGTGCTCACCGTGCGCGCGCGGACCGCGGGGTCGCACAAGGGCAAGGGCTGGGAGGAGTTCACCGACGCCACGATCCGGGCGCTCGATGCCCGGGACGAGCGCGTGGTCTTCCTGCTCTGGGGGTCGTATGCGAAGAAGAAGGCGGCGCTCGTCACCAACCCGGTGCACACCGTGATCGAGGCGGGGCACCCGAGCCCGCTCGCCGGCGGCAAGGGCTTCTTCGGCGCCCGCATGTTCAGCGCCGCCAACAAGGCGCTCGCCGACGCGGGCCGCCCGGTCGTCGACTGGGACCCCCGCGCCTGAGGCGCCCCACCCCGGCAGCCCACGGTGGGAAAGCTACTGTTTGATGGTGCTCGTACTAGCTCTTGACACCGCCACGCCCGCGGTGACGGCCGCCCTCGCCGAGGTCGGTGACGAGGGGCCGCTGCGCGGGCTCGGGGAGCGGCGCACCGTCGATCCCCGCGCGCACGGCGAGCTGCTCGCCCCGCAGGTGCGGATGACGCTCGCGGAGGCCGGGGTCCGCCCCGCCGACCTCGGCGCGATCGTCGCCGGCCTGGGCCCCGGGCCGTTCACCGGGCTGCGGGTCGGACTCGCCACCGCGGCGGCCATGGGTCAGGCGCTGGGCATCCCCACGTACGGGATCTGCTCGCTCGACGCCCTCGGCCGCGCCGCCGGCCCCGGCCGCGTGCTGGTCGCCACCGACGCCCGGCGCCGCGAGGTCTACTACGCCGTCTATCAGGACGGGCAGCGGGTCACCGGCCCGGAGGTGGCGAAGCCGGCCGACATCGCGGTCAAGGCCGAGCGCGCCGTCGGCGAGGGTGCCGTGAAATACAGCGACGTCCTCGGCCTCCCGATCGACGACCGGGTGCTGCACCCCTCGGGCGAGGCCCTGATCGCGCTGGCCGTCGAGAAGATTCGCACGCAGCCGCGGGGTGAGGTGCTGACCCCGCTCTATCTCCGCCGCCCCGACGCGGTCGCCGCGGCGGAGCAGAAGACCGCCCGCAAGAGCGTGCTGCAGTGACAGCGATCGAGCCGTTCCGCTGGTGGCACGTCGCGGCCGTGCTGCCGATCGAGGAGGACCTCTTCGGCGCGGAGAAGTGGTCGTCGGCGATGTTCTGGAACGAGCTCGCCCAGCGCCACTTCTATGTGGTCGCCACCGAGGACCGGGCCGTGCTCGGCTATGCCGGGTTGTCGGTCGTCGACGAGTCGGAGAGCTGGGTGCAGAACATCGCCGTGCGCCGGGACGCGCAGAAGCGGGGCATCGGGCGGCTGCTGCTCGAGTCGCTGCTCGCGCGGGCCGGCGACCGCAAGGTGCTGCTCGAGGTGGCCGTGGACAACGCACCCGCCCAGCGCCTCTACGCCTCCTACGACTTCGAGCCCGTCGGGATCCGGCGCGGCTACTACCAGCCCAGCAACACCGACGCCCTGGTGATGATGCGTGATGCGTGACGAGCCCCTGGTCCTCGGGATCGAGACCTCCTGCGACGAGACCGGCGTCGGGATCGTGCGCGGGCACACCCTGCTGGCGGACGCGCTCGCGTCCAGCGTCGATCAGCACGCCCGCTTCGGCGGCGTCGTGCCGGAGGTGGCCAGCCGGGCGCACCTCGAGGCGATGGTGCCGACGATGCAGCGGGCCCTGGACGAGGCCGGCGTCACGCTGGCGGACATCGACGCGATCGCGGTGACGGCCGGTCCGGGCCTGGCGGGCGCGCTGCTCGTCGGGGTCGCCGCCGCCAAGGGGTACGCGCTCGCGGCCGACAAGCCCATCTACGGCGTGAACCACCTCGCGGCCCACGTGGCGGTCGACACGCTCGAGCACGGCCCGCTGCCCGAGCCGGCCGTGGCGATGCTCGTGTCCGGCGGGCACTCGTCGCTGCTGCTGGTGGACGACCTGACCGCAGGGGTGCAGCCGCTGGGCGCCACGATCGACGACGCGGCGGGGGAGGCGTTCGACAAGGTCGGCCGCCTGCTCGGCCTGCCGTACCCCGGCGGCCCGCACATCGACCGCCTGGCGCGCGAGGGCGACCCGACGGCGATCCGGGTCCCGCGCGGCCTCACCGCCGCCACGGACCAGGCGAAGCACGCCGACGACTTCTCGTTCTCCGGCCTCAAGACCGCGGTGACCCGCTGGGTCGAGGCGCGCGAGGACGCCGGCGAGCCCATCCCGCTCGAGGACGTGTCTGCGTCGTTCGCGGCGGCGGTCGCCGAGGTGGTGCGCCGCCTCGCCGAGGGCGCCTATCATCAGGCACCCCGCGCGGGCGCGGCGTCAGGACGGGCGCATCCGGCTCACGCCACCCCGCCGGGGCCCGCCCGGCGACCACGTCCCGGCTGCCGAGGGGGAACAGGTCGCCCTGGCCCAGCCGCACCCGCCGACGGTCACCGAGATGTGCGAGGCGTTCGCCGCGCAGGGCGGCCGGGTGCTGGTCGGCGCCTTCCCCAACGCGCTCTACGAGGCGGACGGCGCTGTGCAGAGCCGCGTGCTGTTCATGCTCGATGAGGTCCGCCGCCTCGGGGGCGCTCACGCCCTTGGGCAGGGGACGGCGGCGGATGGGCGGGTCGAGCCGCTCGGTGGGGTCGTGGTCGAGCAGACCTTGAGAGACCAACCAGCGGGAGAAGGCGCGGAAGGTGGAGAGCTTGCGGGCGCGGGTCGCCGGGTGCGGCGCGGTGGCGCGCAGGACGAGGCGCAGGCGCTCGGTGG
>CAKUMG010000981.1 GCA_934667465.1 uncultured Actinoplanes sp.
CCCTGGGCACGTTCTTCGTGCTGCAGGGCGCGAACCTGGGCGTCACCAAGCTGGTCACCGGCTCGGTCACCAGCCCCGACGTGACGGCCATCGCGGGCTTCGACTCGCTGCAGGCGGTGTTCTCGTCGAGCTTCAAAATCGGCCCGGTCACCGTCTGGGGCACCGTGCTGTGGTGGGTGCTGTTCGTCGCGCTCGCCGCCTGGATCCTGCACCGCACCAGGCCCGGCAACTGGGTGTACGCGGTGGGCGGCGCGCTGGACAGCGCGCGCGCCGTCGGCGTACCCACGATGAAGACCAAGATCGGCCTGTTCATGGGCGTGTCGTTCCTCGGCTGGTTCGTCGGGATGCACACCCTGTTCCGCTTCAACACGCTGCAGGCGGGCAACGGCGTCGGCAACGAGTTCCTCTACATCATCGCCGCGGTCGTCGGCGGCACGCTGCTCACCGGCGGCTTCGGCAACGCGATCGGCGTGGCGATCGGCGCCTTCATCTTCGGCATGACCAGCCTCGGCATCGTCTACGCCGGCTGGGACCCGAACTGGTTCAAGGCGTTCCTCGGCGTGATGCTGCTGCTCGCCGTCATGGTCAACCTGTACGTCAAGCGGATCGCCACCGGCCGGAAGGCGGCCTGAGATGCCCGAACCTCTCATCGAACTCACCGGCGTGGGTAAGGTCTACGGCGCCGTGCGCGCCCTGCAGGGCGTCGACCTGCGGGTCAATGCCGGCGAGGTCACCTGCGTGCTCGGCGACAACGGCGCCGGCAAGTCGACGCTGATCAAGATCATGTCGGGGCTGCACCCGCACAGCGAGGGCGACCTGCGCGTCGACGGCAAGCCGCTCTCGTTCGCCAACCCGCGCGACGCCCTCGACCGCGGCATCGCCACGGTCTACCAGGACCTCGCCGTGGTGCCGCTGATGGAGGTCTGGCGCAACTTCTTCCTCGGCTCAGAGCTGACCGCCGGCAAGTTCCCCCTGGCCGGGCTCAAGGTCAAGGAGATGCGCCGGATCGCCGACGAGGAACTGCGCAAGATGGGCATCGTCGTTCAGGACATCAACCAGCCCATCGGCACGCTCTCCGGCGGCCAGCGCCAGTGCGTCGCCATCGCCCGCGCCATGTACTTCGGCGCCCGCGTGCTCATCCTCGACGAGCCGACCGCCGCGCTCGGCGTCAAGCAGTCCGGCGTCGTGCTCAAGTACATCGCCGCGGCCCGCGATGCCGGCCTCGGGGTCGTCTTCATCACCCACAACCCGCACCACGCATACCTGGTCGGCGACCACTTCGTCATCCTCAAGCTCGGCGCGGCCGTGCTCGACAAGCGCCGCGACGAGGTGGCGCTCGACGAGCTGACCGCGCAGATGGCCGGCGGCGACGAGCTCACCGAGCTGTCGCACGAGCTCGGTCGCTGAGTTCTTCAGCTCCGTTTCGGATAAAGGGATACAAATGCTCAAAGTCGGCGTCATCGGCACCGGAATGATCGGGCAGGACCACATCCGGCGCCTGACGACGGTGCTGGCCGGTGCCACGGTCACGGCGGTCACCGACGTGGACGCGGACCTCGCCGAGCGGGTCGGCGCCACGGCCGGCGCCACCGTGCATGCCACCGG
Source organism: uncultured Actinoplanes sp. (assembly GCA_934667465.1). GTDB lineage: Bacteria > Actinomycetota > Actinomycetes > Mycobacteriales > Micromonosporaceae > Actinoplanes. The sequence goes on from CAKUMG010000981.1 coordinate 1,606, forward strand.
CGAGGAGCTGATCCTGGACCCGGCCGTCGACGCGGTGCTCGTCTGCTCGTGGGGGCCGTCCCACAAGCAGTACGTGCTCGCCGCGATCGCGGCCGGCAAGCCCGTGTTCTGCGAGAAGCCGCTCGCCACGTCCGAGGACGCCTGCCGCAACATCGTCGCCGCCGAGGTGGCCCACGGCAGCCGCCTGGTCCAGGTCGGCTACATGCGGCGCTACGACCCCGCGTACCGCGATCTCAAGGCCGTCGTCGACAGCGGCCGGATCGGCGCGCCGCTGATGATGCACTGCGCCCACCGCAACGCCGGTGTTCCCGACTTCTACCAGAAGGAGAACACCATCACCGACAGCGCGGTCCACGAGATCGACATGGCGCGCTGGATGTTCGGCGAGGAGATCGTGGCCACCCGCGTGCTGCTGCCCCGCGGCAACCGCAACGGCGGCGACCTCGCGGACCCGATCTTCCTGCTCCTCGAGCTCGAATCCGGTGCGCTCGTGGACGTCGAGGTGTCGGTCAACATCCGCTACGGCTACGACATCCGCGGCGAGGTCGTCGGCGAGGACGGCACGGCGACGCTGTCGTCCCCGGTCCCCGTCGTCGTCCGCAGCGCCGGCGAGGAGTCGGTGCCGGTCGCGGCGGACTGGCGGCTGCGCTTCGCCCGCGCGTACGACATCGAACTGCAGGAGTGGGTCGACGCCGTCACGAGGGGTGCCGCGACCGGGCCCACGGCGTGGGACGGGTATGCAGCGGCGGTCGTTTCGGATGCCAGCGTGGCTGCGCTGCGTACGGGTGAGCGGGTCGCGGTGTCGCTGATGCCGCGTCCGGATCTTTACAACGCGGGCTGAGCTGGGGTTTCGCGCCGTACAGTCAGCGGGGTGGATGCCTTCCGCCCCGCTGACCCCGGGTTCGGCGCTGCTCCCGGCGGTGCTTCCTCCTCCGGCGGTTCTTTCTCCGGCGCTTTTGCCGATGCCGGCGCTGATTCCTCCGGCGCTTTTGCCGATGCCGGCGCGGCTTCCTCCGGCGCTTTTGCCGATGCCGGCGCGGCTTCCTCCGGCGCCTTTGCTGATGCCGGCGCTGATTCCTCCGGCGCTTTTGCCGATGCCGGCGCTGTTCGTGGCGTGGCGGCTCTGCGGCGGTTGCGCGGGAGATTGGTGTGCGACATCGACCCGGGCCTGTCGGCGGACGAGTTCGACCGGATCGAGTCCGAGTTCGGGTTCCGCTTCGCCGCCGACCACCGCGCCTTCCTCGCCGAGGGGCTGCCGGTCAACACCCGCACCCGCCCCTACGCCTACCGCGGCCGCGAGAGCCCCTGGCCGGACTGGCGCAACGGCGACCCGGCCCTGCTGCGCGCCCGCCTCGCCGAACCCCTCACCGGCGGCCTGATCGACATCGAAAAGAACGGCTTCTGGTACGCGCC
>CAKUMG010000982.1 GCA_934667465.1 uncultured Actinoplanes sp.
GACCCCGCGCATCCGGCTGCCGCACAGCATCTTCCGAGCATCGGGTGCGGTCAGCACCGCCGGGGCGACGCATACAACCTGATCGTCGCCGATCTGCGCACCTACTATGTGGTCGCGGGATCGGCGCCGGTCCTCGTTCACAACGACAGTTGCCCATCGAGCCATACGGGAAGAGGTGACTGTGGGGTCGGGTGTGGAGCGACCGAGCCGAGATCAGGCGGACTGGAGTGCTCTCGTGGCCGCCGAGCAGGAGGTCGCTCGGCTGCGTGCCGTGGTGTACAGCTCGCACGCTCGCGCCGGCCTGCTCGCGGCGGGCCTCGATGGGTACTCGTGGGACCGGCATGCCGCGCTGACCTTTCTGTGGCTGTTTCCCGATGACGTTCCGGAGTTGCTGGGGACGCTGGTCGACCTGTCGCTGTCCGATGCGTGGGCGGTGGATTGCCGGCTTGCGGTGGAGGCTGCTTGGCCGAATATCGACCGTGCTCGGTTTCGTGAGGTCGTGCTGAACCTGCTGGAGGACGGGGACGAGATGGATTACCGGCGGCTTTCTGAACTCTTGGTTCACGTTGGGGCCCTGGATGTTCTCGGGGTGGTGCTGGAGCGTGCGGGCAGGAGCGCCGATGCGGGGACGCGGGAGGTTGCGGACGAGTTTCGGGACGAACTGCTGGGGCGCTGACGAGCCTTCAGGGGCCTCCGGCGGGGGTCTTCGGGCTTCTGGGAGGGCAAGGGCTGGGCGCGTTGCGAGGGGCGGGGTGGGTGGAGGCGTGGGTGGGTTGGATTGAGGCGGGTGGGTGGGCGCCCGCTTGCGCGGGCGCCCGGCGTGGGGGCGGTTGGGTTAGGGGTGCGCTGCCCAGAGGAGGGCTCGGCCCAGTTGGGGTTGTAGGCCCTTGGCGTGGAGGCGCCAGATCGGGTCGGTGCCGATCAGGGCGATGCCGTTGCCGGTGGGGGAGACGCCGCGGATGATGCTCGGCTGGCCGGCGGCCTGGTTCTGGGTTTCCGGGGCCCACCAGCCGGAGAGGAGGGGGTCGGTGGCGTAGGACTGGTCGACCGTGACGCCGGGGGCGAGGTCGGTGTACCAGACCGGCTGGGCGATGAAGGAGTGCGGGAGGGCGCCGTCGGTGATCGGGCCGCCGTGGTTGGTGACGTTGACTACGCCGCTGGCGAGGGCGGGGCCTGCGTGGGCGGTAGCGGTGAGCAGGCCGGTGGCGGTGGTGAAGGCGGGGCCGGCGGTGTCGAGGCCGACCACGCCGCCGCCGCGGGAGAGGAAGGCGTCGAGGGCTGTCTTGTTCGGGGCGGTCAGCGTGGCGGCGTTGAGGGTGCCTGCCACGAGCAGCACGTCGACGTCCGCGGTCAATGTCGAAGCCAGGTCGGACGCTGTCACCGCGCGGGCCGTGAAACCGTTGTCCGCCAGCGTGTCCCGGGCTTCGACCCCGCCGGTGTACGCGACCACGAGCGGATCCAGCAGCGTCCCGTGCCACCGCTTCGGGGCGCGGGTGAAGGTGACGTCGAGGTCGCGGGCGGCTGCGGCGACGAGGCGCTGGGTGGGCGCGGACCATGGGATCGCCACCGAGCCGTTGGTCAGGCGGTGGACGCGGGCGCCGCCGGTGAGCAGCGCGTTGATGGCGCGGAGGTCGGTGGAGTCCTGGGGGTTCAGGAGGTAGTCCGTGCGGCCGGGCGGGTAGCTGCCGTGGGCCTGGCCGTCGAATACGCGGACCAGGGGCACGCGGGGGAGGTCGCGCCACAGGGTGTCCACCGTGGCGCCCCAGGTGAGGCCCTGGCTCCAGGCGGCCGGGCCGGCGTAGAGGTCGGAGACGCGGTCGGTGATGTCGGCGCCGGGTTCGAGGAGGGAGTTGACCACGCCGCGTTTGGGCTGGTGGAGGTCGACGACGTACGAGCCGGCGGGGTAGGACGTGCCGTTGGCGCGGAACGGGAGGGCCGCGCGGGTGACGCGGCCGCCGCTGCCGATGAGGAGGTCGACCAGGCGGGCGGCGGCGGTGGCGGAGTGCTGGCGGCGGCCCGCCGGGATGACGTACGAGCGCGGGAACTCCGTACGGTAGTCGTCTTCCGGGCCCCAGCCCGGCACGTAGCCGTCGGGGATGTCACGCAGCGGTTCGCCCGCCCAGCCCCGGCGGTAGACCTCGGCCTGGTCGTGCAGGACCTCGGCACGGTGGTCCTGGATGTACTGCAGCGACGTCTTGATGGCGACCTCGTGCACGTCGGTGTTGATGCTCGAGCGGCGCAGCTTCTCCGCGGGGGTCAGGTTGCCGCGCGGGTTGAGGGGCGCCTCGATGGTGTACGGGATGCTGCTCTGCAGCAGCGAGAACGACGGCACGTAGATCGGCGGGAAGTCGTCCCAGACGCCCGGCTCGTCGTCGCGGAACGGGATGCGGGCGCGCTGCGTCTCGGCGTACCCGAGTGCTTTCAGACCCTGCTCGATGCCGAGCGCGTTCGGCAGCGCGTGCTTGATGAACAGGTCGTACTCGTTGTTGACGTTGTGCGGCGGGGTGCTCGGGTGCAGCAGCGTCGGGCTGACGTAGCCGTGCAGGTCCAGGGTGATGATCGGCTTGGTGTCGACGGCCAGCTCGCGGATCAGGTTCGTCTCGGGCTGCGAGACGATGGTCAGGTCGCGGTTGAGGTCGTAGCCGTTGCCGTTGGCCCGGGTGCCGGCGATGCGGCCGTCCGGGTTGGACGTGACGTTGAAGATCAGGCGGTTGCGGCGCAGGAGCGTGGCGACGGCGGGGTCGGTGCTGGTCGCGTACTCCTCGATGACCCGCAGCGCGGCGTCGGTGCCCTCCCACTCGTTGCCGTGGATGTTGGCGTTGACGAACAGCGGGGTCTTGTAGTCGCGCAGCAGCAGCCGGTCGGTGCGGGCGCGGACGGGCTCGTCCTCGATCAGCCGCTTCCAGCGTTCCTGGCGCTGCGCCTCGGCGCGGGTCTCGGGCGCGGTGACGGTGACGACGTAGAGGTCGTGGCCGCCCGCGGACTTCCCGGCGACCCGGGCGGAGACGCGCTCGCTGG
>CAKUMG010000983.1 GCA_934667465.1 uncultured Actinoplanes sp.
GAGGAAGCCAGCGATATTGGTCCTGGAGGACGGCCGGTCCTTCCGCGGTGAGGCGTACGGCGCCGAGGGGGAGACGTTCGGCGAGGCCGTCTTCACCACCGGCATGACCGGCTACCAGGAGACGCTGACCGACCCGTCCTTCCACCGCCAGGTCGTGGTGCAGACCGCGCCGCACATCGGCAACACCGGCGTGAACGGCGAGGACGACGAGTCGTCGAAGATCTGGGTCGCCGGGTACGTGGTGCGCGACCCCGCCCGGATCGGCTCCAACTGGCGCGCGACCGGCGGGCTGGGCGAGCGCCTGGCCGCCGAGGGCGTGGTCGGCATCTCCGGCATCGACACCCGCGCGCTCACCCGCCACCTGCGCGAGCGCGGCGCGATGCGGGTCGGCATCTCCACCGTCGACCTCGACCCGAAGTCGCTGCTCGAGCGGGTCCGTTCCGCGCCCGAGATGACCGGCGCCGACCTGTCCGCGCAGGTCACGACCGCCTCTCGCTATACGGTCGACGCGATCGGTGAGCACCGGTACACGGTCGCCGCGCTGGACCTGGGCATCAAGCGCAACGTCTCGCGCCGGCTGGCCGAGCGCGGCGTCACCACGCACGTGTTCCCGGCCACGGCCACGATCGACGAGATGCTCGCGGTCAGCCCCGACGCGGTGTTCCTGTCGCCCGGGCCGGGCGATCCGGCCACCGCCGACGTGCCGGTCGCGCTGGCCCGCGACGTCCTGACGCGCAAGGTGCCGCTGTTCGGCATCTGCTTCGGCAGCCAGATCCTGGGCCGCGCGCTCGGGTTCGGCACCTACAAGCTCGGCTACGGCCACCGCGGCATCAACCAGCCGGTGCTCGACAAGACCACCGGCAAGGTCGAGGTGACCAGCCACAACCACGGCTTCGCGGTCGACGCGCCGCTCAACACCGTGATCGACACCGACTTCGGCGGGGTCGAGGTCTCCCACGTCTGCCTCAACGACGACGTGGTGGAGGGCCTGCGGGCGCTCGAGGTGCCCGCCTTCACCGTTCAGTACCACCCGGAAGCGGCCGCCGGGCCGCGTGACGCGGACTACCTGTTCGACCGGTTCGTCGAACTCGTCGAGAAGGTCGAGGCCCGCTGATGCCCAAGCGCACCGATATCCAGCACGTCATGGTGATCGGCTCCGGGCCGATCGTGATCGGTCAGGCCTGCGAGTTCGACTACTCGGGCACCCAGGCCTGCCGGGTGCTGCGCGCCGAGGGGCTGCGCGTCTCCCTGGTCAACTCGAACCCCGCGACGATCATGACGGACCCGGAGTACGCGGACGCCACGTACGTCGAGCCGATCACCACCGAGTTCCTCGAGCTGGTCATCGCGAAGGAGCGCCCCGACGCGATCCTGCCGACCCTGGGCGGGCAGACCGCGCTCAACGCCGCCATCGCCCTGCACGAGAAGGGCATCCTCGCCAAGTACGGCGTCGAGCTGATCGGCGCCGACGTCGAGGCCATCGAGCGCGGCGAGGACCGGCAGAAGTTCAAGGAGATCGTGGCCCGCGTGGGCGGCGAGACCCCGCGCAGCCGGGTCTGCCACTCCATGGACGAGGTCCGCTCGACGGTGGCCGAGCTCGGCCTGCCGGTCGTGATCCGGCCGTCGTTCACCATGGGCGGCCTCGGCTCCGGCATGGCGCACACCGACGAGGACCTGGAGCGCATCGCCGGCTCCGGGCTCGCCGCCTCCCCGGTGCACGAGGTCCTCATCGAGGAGAGCGTGCTCGGCTGGAAGGAGTACGAGCTCGAGCTGATGCGCGACAAGAACGACAACGTCGTGGTCGTCTGCTCGATCGAGAACATCGACCCGATGGGCGTGCACACCGGCGACAGCGTCACCGTCGCGCCGGCCATGACGCTCACCGACCGCGAGTACCAGAACCTGCGGGACCTGGGCATCGCCGTGCTGCGCGAGGTCGGCGTGGACACCGGCGGCTGCAACATCCAGTTCGCGATCAACCCGGACAACGGGCGCCTGGTCGTCATCGAGATGAACCCGCGCGTCTCGCGCTCCAGCGCGCTGGCGTCCAAGGCCACCGGCTTCCCGATCGCCAAGATCGCCGCGAAGCTGGCCATCGGCTACACCCTGGACGAGATCCCGAACGACATCACGCTCAAGACCCCGGCGGCGTTCGAGCCGGCGCTGGACTACGTGGTCGTCAAGATCCCGCGGTTCGCGTTCGAGAAGTTCCCCGGCGCCGACGCCGAGCTGACCACCACGATGAAGTCGGTCGGCGAGGCGATGAGCCTGGGCCGCAACTTCGCCGAGGCGCTCAACAAGGCGATGCGCTCGATGGAGACCAAGGCGGCCGGCTTCTGGACCGCGCCGACCTTCGACAACCTCGACGAGGCCCTCGAGGCGCTGCGCACCCCGCACGACGGCCGGCTCTACACGGTCGAGGCGGCGCTGCGGCTGGGTGCGAGCGTCGAGCAGGTGCACGAGGCCAGCGGCCGCATCGACCCCTGGTTCCTCGACGAGATCAAGGCGCTGGTCGACCTGCGCGAGCAGATCATCGCGGCGCCGGTGCTCGACGAGACGCTGCTGCGCGTGGCCAAGCGCTCGGGGCTCTCCGACCGCCAGCTCGCGGCGCTGCGCCCGGAGCTGGCCGGCGAGGACGGCGTCCGGACGCTGCGGCACCGCCTCGGCGTACGGCCGGTCTACAAGACGGTCGACACCTGCGCCGCCGAGTTCCAGGCGGACACGCCGTACCACTACTCGACCTACGACGAGGAGACCGAGGTCGCCCCGTCGGACCGGCCCAAGGTCCTGATCCTGGGCTCCGGCCCCAACCGGATCGGCCAGGGCATCGAGTTCGACTACTCGTGCGTGCACGCGGTCCTCGCGCTCAAGGGCGAGTACGAGACCGTCATGGTCAACTGCAACCCGGAGACCGTCTCCACCGACTACGACACCGCCGACCGGCTCTACTTCGAGCCGCTGACCTTCGAGGACGTCCTCGAGGTCGTGCACGCCGAGGACACCTCCGGCAAGGCGG
>CAKUMG010000984.1 GCA_934667465.1 uncultured Actinoplanes sp.
ACCCGGCACAGCGCGCCGCCGCGATCGTCAAGGCCACCACCTTCCACGACGACCCCGAGATGATCGCCAAGGTCTCCCGCGGCCTCGGCGAGGCGATGGTCGGCATCAACGCCGAAGAGGTGCCGCAGCCGCACCGGCTCGCGGAGCGCGGCTGGTGACCATCGGGGTCCTCGCGCTGATCGTCAACGGGCTCGCGGGAGTGACGACCATTTGGGACCCGCAGTCCTGGCCGCTGCTGCTCGGTCTGCTCCTAGTCGCGTTCGCGCCGTTCGCCGTGTTCGGACTGTTCTCCTTCGTCGGCGCCACGGCGGTCGACTCGCTCGGATCCCGGGTCGGCAGCAACGCCGTCCGCACCTCGACCTCGGCCGGCCGCTCCCTCGCCCGCATTCCCTCCCGGCTCGGCAGCTCACCTGCGGGGTCACGCACCGCCGGGCGAGCCAGCACGACGGTGGGCGCACCGGCGCTCGCCTCGACGGCGCGCAATGACCTCCCCACAGGACGAACCGACACGCTCGCCACTTCCCGCCGCCCTGCCGGCGCCACTGCTCCATCGACTGCCTCGCTTTCCCCGCAGCCGGTCGCGGCTCCCCCACCGTTGCAGACACCGTCGTCTGCTCCACCTCGTGATGCGGCGTCTCCCGCATCGGCTCCGACACGGAGGACACCATGACCAGCACGAACGCCAACGACCTCGCACGGCCCGTCCGCCTGCCGCGCCGCTCCCGGCAAGGCATCGTCCTCGGGATGGACGCGTGGCAGATCGGCTGCCTCACGATCGCCGCTGCCGGCATGCTGATCGGGATCAACCGGTCCGGCCCCATCGGCCTTCTCTACGCCGCGCCCATCTACCTACCCTTCGGGATCCTCGCCCTGATCCAGGTACAGGGCATGTCCGCCCCGCGCCTTCTCGCCCTGTGGATCTCCAAGCACGTGCGGCACGCCGCCGGCGCGACGACGCAAACCTTCCGACCGGAGCAGCCCGTCAAGGAAGGAACGCTCAACCTGCCAGGCACCCGCGCGTCGGTGCAGATCTGGGAAGTCGAGGGCGTGGCCACGGCGTACAACCCGCACGAGCGCACCGTATCCATCACCGCGGAACTCGAAGTACAGGGGTTCTTGATGAAGGACATCCCCGACCGTCATGACCTCGCCCAGCAGTGGGCGAACGTGCTCGCGGCGTTCACACAACGGGCCGGCGTGAAGCGCGTCACCCTGCAGGAACGCACAACGCCGACCACCATCCGCGCCGCACGTGCCCACCTGACCGACGTCACCGCCCGCCTCGACGACCCCCCTACCTCGGATGTGATCGGCAACTACCAGCGGGTGATGGACACTTCCGAGCGGTTCGCCGTCGCGCACCGCAACTTCCTCACCCTCACCCTCGACCTGCCCGCCCTCTCCCCTCAGCTCAAGGCGCTCGGCGGCGGCGCCGACGCGGTGCAACGGCTCGCCGTGATCGAAGCCCAAAACGTCACCGACGCCCTCCGCACCGCCCGTATCAGCGTGCGACGCTGGCTCACCGCCCGTGACCTCGCCGCCCTCTCCCGCACCGCGTTCGATCCGGAGTTCCTCGCCACCGTTCAGAACCGCGACCCCGACCACGAAGGCGTCGCCCTCTCCGCGATCGGACCGATGTACCTCGAGGAGCCTCGCGGCAAGAACGGCATCGTCATCACCGACTCCGGCGTGCACACCACCATGTGGATTCACGAATGGCCGCGATCGGACGCACCGGTCGGGTTTCTTGCCCCGCTGGTGTTCGCCCGTCACCCGGTCACCGGCGAAGCGGTGACCCACATTCTCTCGATCGTGCTGACACCGGTCCCGGTCGAGAAGGCCCTGCGCCGCATCCGTGAAGAGAAGAAGGTGTGGCGGGGCAACCAGAAAATGCGCGCCCGACGTAACGCCGACGGATCCGCCGCCGACGAGGCCGACTGGCTCGCCCTCGAACGCCAAGAGGAGGAGATCGTCGCCGGGCACGGCGAGTTCCGGTATGGCGGATACCTCACCATCAGCGCAGCAGATGAAGAACAGCTCGAGCAATCGGTCGCCGGAGCCCGCAACGCGCTGTCCCAGGTCGGGATGGAAGCTCAGGTCCTCTACTGCCAGCAAGCGGAGGCGCTCCTCGTGAACGCACTGCCGTTGGGGACGGGGATGAAATGACCCGCAGAGTCGTCCGCGTCACCCCCGCGACCGAGTCGCGCGCGGATCGCCGTGCCCGTGAAGCGCAGATCCGTGAAGCGATGCGCGATCGGGGCACGCCAGCGCGCGGACGCGACAAGCGCGCCCTGCCAGATGCGGCCGTGCCCGGACCGTTCGGTCCGGGTCTGGTCGATGGCGGCTACTGGAACCTCGCCCCCATGCGCGTGCCCGGACATCAGGCAACGTCGCAACACCTCGCCGGCATCTACCCCTTCGTCGCGGACACCGGGCTGGGGCACCGCGGCCCGATCGTCGGCGTCGACCTGAACGCGGACGCCCTGTGGCACTTCTCACCGTGGGAGAGCTACGCCGACTCCAGCTCGCGCGGCGCCTTCTCCACAAACATCCTCGTGCTCGGCGCATACCGGTCAGGGAAGTCCGCCACCATTAAGACCCTCGTCGTCCGCTCCCTCGCCTTCGGGCATCAGGCCGTGGTCCCCTCCGACAGCAAGGGCGAATGGGTAGTGGTCGCCGAAGCCGTCGGTGGCACTGTTATCCGGCTCGGGCACGACACTCAGACGCGTCTGACCCCGCTGGCGCGTGGGCCACGCCGCACCGGCACCAGCGACGAACAGCACGAGCAGATGGTGCGCCAGCGCCGTGTCGCAACGCTCATCTCTCTCATCGAGATGGCCCTCGGCGGCAAGTCGCTCACCGCCGCAGAACACGCCTGCATCCACCTCGCCCTGGAACGCGCCATCACCACCACCGGCGACCACCCCACCCTCCGAGCCGTGTACGCCGAGATCATCCGCATCGCCGCCGGGGCAACCGATGACCCCGACCTCATCCCCGCCGCGTCCGGTCC
>CAKUMG010000985.1 GCA_934667465.1 uncultured Actinoplanes sp.
GGCGAACACCGCGAACACGATCGTGCCGAACAGCACGTAGTGGAAGTGGGCGATCACGAAGTACGAGTCGGACACGTGGAAGTCGATCGGCGGGGAGGCCAGCAGCACGCCGGACAGACCGCCGAAGAGGAACGTCACGAGGAAGCCGATCGCGAACAGCATCGGTGTCTCGAAGCTGATCTGGCCGCGCCACATCGTGCCGATCCACACGAAGAACTTCATGCCGGTCGGTACCGCGATGAGGAAGCTCAGGAAGCTGAAGAACGGCAGCAGCACCTGGCCGGTCACGAACATGTGGTGCGCCCACACGCTCATGGACAGGGCGGCGATCAGCAGCGTCGCGCCCACGAGGCCCTTGTAGCCGAAGACGGGCTTGCGGCTGAAGACGGGGATGACTTCGGTGATGATGCCGAAGAACGGCAGCGCGATGATGTAGACCTCGGGGTGGCCGAAGAACCAGAAGAGGTGCTGCCACAGCATCGGGCCGTTGGTGTCCACGTCGAAGACGTGCGCGCCGAGCACGCGGTCGGCCGCCAGGGCGAACAGGGCCGCCGCCAGGAACGGGAAGACCATGATCACCAGGAGCATCGTCACCAGGATGTTCCAGGTGAAGATCGGCATCCGGAACATGGTCATGCCCGGAGCGCGCAGCGTGATCACCGTGGTGATGATGTTGACGCCACCCAGGATGGTGCCGAGGCCGGAGAGCGCCAGGCCCACGACCCACATGTTGCCGCCCACGCCCGGCGAGTGCAGCGAGTCGCTCAGCGGCGTGTAGGCGAACCAGCCGAAGTCGGCCGCGCCACCCGGGGTCAGGAACCCGCTGATGGTGATCGTGCCGCCGAACAGGTAGAGCCAGTACGCGAACGCGTTGAGCCGAGGGAACGACACGTCGGGCGCGCCGATCTGGATCGGGATCAGGTAGTTCGCGAAGGCGAACACGATAGGCGTCGCGAAGAACAGCAGCATGATCGTGCCGTGCATCGTGAACAGCTGGTTGTACTGCTCGGGCGACAGCAGCTGCATGCCCGGCCGGGCGAGCTCCGTCCGCATGAGCAGCGCCATGAGACCGCCCAGCAGATAGAACACGAAGGCCGTGATCATGTACATGATCCCGATCTGCTTCGCGTCCGTGGTGCGCAGGATCCGCGCGAGCGCGGTTCCCTTCACCTGTCGCCGGACCGGCCACGGCCGCGTAACTACCGGCTTAGGCGCCACGGTCGTCACGGATAGCCTCCGGTGTCTCGTTCGTCCCACTGCGTACACCCGAGTGAAAGGCGTACCTCGCAGGCAGAATAGTCCCCCACCGACCTCCGGCGGGCGCGGGGTGACCAAAGACCACCCAGGTACTAGAAAGGCTCCACGAGAGATCGGTAGTGCTCCGCGAAGATCTTCTGGCCCCGGTTCCGAAGCATAGGGTCACGATCGGCCGCCGGCACGTCACGGGTCCGATCCCGGTCGCGCGTCTGCAACAACACCTGGTCACAGCGCTGCCGGCGGCGATCTTCGTACGCGCGCAGGGCCGCCGGGACGTCACCGCCGGCCCCCTTGAGCACCTCACCGAGCACGACCGCGTCCTCGAGCGCCATGGCGGCGCCCTGGGCGAGCGTGGGCGCCGTGGCGTGGGCAGCGTCACCGACCAGCAGCACGGGCCCCCGCGCGTACGCATCGATCACGACCTCGTCGGTCCGGGCCACCTGGACCTTCTCGACGGCGTCGAGCACGGCCGGCACGCAGCCGCCGAAGTCGCCGAAGAGCTCGCGCAGCCGGGCCACCGGTTCCTCCGGGTTGGGCGTGCCGGGCTCGACGGTCTCGTCCGCGTAGCAGTAGAGCCGCCGGCCGCCCATGGGCATGGCCACGAACTGGGAGCGCTCGCCGATCAGCGACACCCAGTCGCTGATCGGGGGGCCGCCGCTGACCACGCTGCGGTAGACGATCTGACCGGTCGGGGTCGCCGGACCACCGAGCCCGGCCTTGGCCCGGATCGTGGAGCGCCGGCCGTCGGCGCCGACCACGAGGTCGTACTCCGCGACGGACCCGTCGCCGAACTCGACCTTGGCGGCGGGGCCGGTGAGGTCGAGGTCCCGGACGGCGGTCTCGTAGCGGACCGCTCCCCCGACGCCGGTGAGCAGGACCTGCTGGAGGTCGGCCCGGGAGAGCGCGCGCGACTCGCCGACGCCCGCCCACAGGTTCGCCACGTCCAGCTCGAAGAGCTCGTGCCCGGCCCGGTCCTGGAAGACCTGCCGGAAGATGAGGTGACCGAGCGGGCGCAGGGGCGCGTCGAGGCCCAGGTGGCGCAGCGCCCGGGCGGCGTTGCCGGGCAGGAAGATGCCGGCGCCCGGAACCACGGTGGCCGGCAGTTCCTCCACCACGTCCGGGCGGAAGCCGGCGACACGCAGCCCCCTGGCGGCCGCGAGACCACTGATTCCGGCGCCCACGACGAGGATCCGCAGTGTCATCGCAGCAACGCCTCCGAGGGGTGGCCGATACGCGTCGGAGCCAAGACACTACCCGGCGCCACCGAGACACGAAACCCGCCGGAGGCTCCGCGTCCGATTTGTTCAAGACGGGCGGTCCGATGTGCTCGTACCTTCCCAGACATGGCACCTACCTTCACTGCGGTCGGCCTCGTCGTGGCCGACATGGGAAAGTCACTCGCGTTCTACCGCCGGCTGGGGCTCGACATCCCCTCCTCCTCGGATGACGCTCCGCACGCCGAAGCCGTTGTACCCGGCGGGGGCAAGGTGATGTGGGACACCTACGAGACGGTCCGGTCGTTCGACCCCGATTTCGTCCCGCCCGGCGGCGAGGGCGGCATCAGCCTCGCCTTCGCGTGCGCCGATCCGGCCGAGGTGGACAGTACGCACGCCGCGCTCGTCGCCGCCGGTCACCGGTCCCACCTGGAACCCTGGGACGCCCCCTGGGGCCAGCGCTACGCCGTGGTCCTCGACCCGGACGGCAACGGCGTCGACCTCTTCGCGCCCCTCACCTGACGGCCGGCGGGGCCGGGGT
>CAKUMG010000986.1 GCA_934667465.1 uncultured Actinoplanes sp.
CGGAGGCGGCCACCGGGGCCGTCCGGGCGGCCGGACTGCGCCCCGGCCTGCACAGTGACGAAGAGCTTGGCGCGACGGTCGTGACAGCGGAACGGCTGAACCGCTAAAGTCATCGCCCACCGGAGCCCGACGACCGGGGGAGGCACGAGGGCGTGGGCTTGTTCCGCAGAGTCGCGCGGGCTCGCCTGGCCGGCCGCGTCATCCGGCGGCTGCGCCGGGCCGGGATCGCGGGGGCGCGATACCACTCGGCGTCGTTCACCGTGCGCTTCCAGAAGCCGGGCGACACCGAGCCCAGCCTGCTCCGCCTGGACGAGGTGCCCCGCAAGCGCGTGCCTCAGTTCGTGGACGGCTTCCTGCGCGCGCCGGGGCTCCCGGCCACGTGGGCCGAGGCGCGGCCGCTGCTGCGCCCGGTGCTGCGTGGCGCCACGACCACGGGGGACGCGCCGCTGTGCCGCCCCGCGCTGCCGTTCCTGGCCGAGTTCGTGGTGGTGGACGCGCCGGACACGATGACGTACGTGAACACCACCCACGGCTGGGGCGTCACCGACGACGAGGTGTTCGCCGCCGCGCGCGCCAACCTGTCCGGGGCGAAGCTGCTCGGCGCCGCGGAGGAGCCGGTGGTCGTGCAGTTCGTGGACGACGGCGACTCCTACTGGACGTCCCACCTGCTGCTCGACGGCTGGCTGGCCGCGCTGGCGGGCCAGGTGGGCGGGCCACCCGTCGCTTTCGCGCCCGAACGCGGCATCCTGCTGGTCACGGCCGCGGGTGGCGGGCACTTGCCGGAGCTGTTCGCCCGCGCCGAGGCCGCCTATCTGACGTCGCCGCGGGCGATCTCCCCGATGGCCTACGCCGCCGACGAGAGCGGGCGGACGGTCCCGTACGCCGACGACGCCCACGCGGTCCGCATCCGGCGCGCCCGCGCGGTGCTGGCCTCCGCCGAGTACGCCCGCCAGGCCGCGAACCTGTCCCGGGCCGGCGAGATCCTCATCACCGAGGACGGCCGCACCCGCGCGCTGTGGCCCGCCGACGAGCCGACCCTGCTGCCCGAGGCCGAGGAGGTCCAGCTCGGCGGAAGCGACCGGGTCCTGCCGTGGGCCGAGATCCTGCCCGGTCTCACCGCCCAGGGCCTCAACCCGGAGCGCTGGCTGGCTCAGGGCTGGCCGGAGGGCTGATCCCTGCGGTGCACGACGACGCCCGCAGCCCCGGGCCCGACGTGCGCCGCCACCACGGCCCCGATCTCGGTGATGTAGCAGTCGCGCAGCCGGTCGCCCAGCCGCATGGCGACCGCGTCCGCGAGCGCGCCGGCCCGGTCGGGTGACGCCAGGTGGTGCACGGCGATGTCGACCTCGCCCCGGCCGGTCGCCTCCTCGGCCAGGTCGACGAGCGTGGCGAGGGCGCGGCCGGCCGTGCGGACCTTGTCGCGGACCACGATCGCACCGTCGACCACGTGCAGGATGGGCTTGACGGACAGGGCGGTGCCGAGGAGGGCCTCGGCGGCGCCGATCCGGCCACCCCGGCGGAGGAACTCGAGCGTGTCGACGTAGAAGAGCGTGCTGACCTGCGCGGCGTGAGCCGCGGCCGAGCGGCGTACGGCATCGAGATCCGAACCCCGCCGGGCCGTGGCGGCCGCGCCCAGCGCCGCGAAGCCCAGCCCCATGCCCGTCGTCCCGCTGTCCACGACCTGCACCGCGGGGCCGATCTCGGCCGCGGCCAGGCACGCCGCCTCGTAGGTGCCGGAGAGCCGCGACGACAGGTGCACCGAGACGATCCCCGTCGCCCCGCCGTCGAGGAGCGAGCGGTAGGCGCGCACGACCTGCCCCGGCGCGGGCCGCGACGTGCTCACCGCGGCACGCCGGCCACCGAGCGCACGGGCGACCTCGACCGGCGAGACCTCGACCCCCTCCAGCCCCTCGGCGCCGTTGATCACGACGGTGAGCGGCACCACGGTGAGGTCGTAGGTCCCGTTCAGCTCGGACGGCAGGTACGCGGTGGAGTCGGTGACGACCGCGACGGGCATGCGGGCACGGTAACCGATCCCCGCTCAGTTCGCCCGGACGGAGGTGACCAGGAACGGCGTGCCCTGCATGCAGGTGGTCATCGTGCCCTCCTGGACGCTGCCGGTGACGGTCACCGAGCTGCCCGGCTCGGCGTCGGCCTTCAGCGCCGGATCGTCGAAGATCAGGAGGTGCTCGTCGAGGAGCAGGCAGCCGGGCTCGACGCCCGCCTCGACCACGCCGCTCACGGTCTTGCTGGAGCTGTCGACCGGTCCGCCGCTGGGCTCCCCGGTCGGCACGCCGGGGTCACTGGGCAGCGCGGGTGCGGAGGACACGGGTGCGGGCGCCGCCGCCCCGTCGCCGCCGGCGTCGTTCGCGCACGCGGTGAGCGAGAAGGCGACGACGGCGATCGCGAGGGTGCAGAGTCGTCGAATCATGATCCTTGGACGGTACCGGGCGCGCTCCGGTTCCACGATGCCCCAAGGTTAAGATCAAATTCATCGTCTCGTACGCCGCGCCCCGGAGCCCAAGCCCGGAAGCGACCCGCCCCGGAACGCCCAGTGGCACACGCCCGGCCCAGGCGAAACGCAAGGCCGTAGCGGGACCATCCGGGCGTCCCTGCAACTCGAGGTCGAACCAGCGGCCGTCCCCGCAACGCAAGGTCAGACCGGCGGCGGAACCGGCCGATCGCTGAACGGCCCCACGTTGTAAGCCGCCAGCTGCCACCCCCGGCCCGGATCGTGACTCAACTCGACCCAGTGGCAGTTCTGCAGCGCCCGCAACGTCCGCAGCTGCGCCGACGGCCACCCCAGCAGGTGACCGACCCCCTGCCGCGCCGCCGCCCCGTGCGTCGCCACGATCGCCGTGCCACCCTCGGGCACCAGGTCGGCCGCGGACTGCAGCCCGTCGGCGACCCGCTTGCCCAGGTCGTCGAGCGTCTCGACGCCGCCCCCGATCACCGCCTCACCGTCCTTCCAGCGGGCGTGCTCCTCGGGGCGCTGCTCGGCGACCTCGGCC
>CAKUMG010000987.1 GCA_934667465.1 uncultured Actinoplanes sp.
GCTCGGGGTCCGCGTTCTCCACGGTCACCGTGACGGTCGCGGACGACGTCGAGGTGCCGTCCGAGATCGTGTAGGTGAACGTGTCCGTGCCGGAGAACTTCGCCGCCGGACGGTACGTGATCCGGCCCGACGTGATGTCCGCCGTGCCGTGTGCCGGTGTGCTGACCGAGGTGATGCTCAGCGGGTCCCGGTTGGCGTCGGTGTCGTTGCCGAGCACGTCGATCGCCACGTCGGTGCGGTAGGGCGTCGTGACCGTGTCGGCCGACGCCACCGGGGCGGCGTTGCCGACGGTGACCCGTACGGTGCCGGGGGTCCTGCCGCCGCGGCCGTCCGAGGCGGTGTAGGTGAACGTGGCCAGGCCCTTGAAGTCGGCGTTCGGGGTGAAGACCACCGAGGTGCCGTCGACGGCGACGGTGCCGCCTGCGGGCTGGGTGACGTCGGAGACGGAGAGGGTGTCGCCGTTCGGGTCCGAGTCGTTGGCGAGCACCGGGATGCTGACGGCCACGCCCGACGGGGTGGCGACGGAGTCCGTGGCGGTGACCGGGGGCGCGTTGTCGACGTTGACAGTGACCGTCGCCGTGGTGCTGCCGCCGTGGGGGTCGCTGAGCACGTAGGTGAAGGTGTCGGTGCCGGCCCAGCCCGCGGCCGGGGTGTAGGTGATCGTCCGGTCCGCGTTGACGACCACGCCGCCGTGCGCGGGCGCGGTGCCCACCGCGACGGTCGTCGGGTCGCCGTCGGCGTCCGAGTCGTTGGCCCGCACGTCGATGGTCGTGGCGGTGTTCGTGCTGGTGTCCGCGGTGTCGGCGACGGCCCGCGGCGGGGTGTTGACGCGCAGCGGCGCGGTTGCCGTGTTGTTGCCGGGGGTGTTGTCGGTGCCCGAGCCGGAGGCCGTGGCGGTGGCGGTGGAGTTCAGGACCGCGCCGCTGCCGGCGGTGGCATCGATGACGACGGTCGCGGTCGTGCCCGGTGCGAGCGCGCCGAGCCGGCAGGTGATGTCCTGGCCGACCTGGGTGCAACCGGCGGGCAGGCTGTCCGGGGTCACGCCGGTGGGCAGCGTGAGCCGGGTGACGGGGAGCGGCTCGCGGTCGGTGCCGTTGTTCGTGACCCGCATCGTGTAGGTGATCGGCGCGGGAGAGTCGCCGCGCTGCACGGTGGTGGGCGTGACGGTCAGCGTCGACGAGAGGTCGGAGACGGGACGGTCGACCGTCGCGGCGACCACGTTGCTCGTACCGCTGATCTTGCGGCCCGTGTGTTCGCCGGTGTAGGCCAGCGCGGCGACGTTGGTGATGCCGGTGCCCGAGGGGGTGTCGTCGTTGACCCTGACCCGATAGGTGATGACGGTGGTGGCGTTGGTGGCGAGTGAGCCGCCCTTGGTCGCGGTGGCGGCCGAGCCGAGGCGGAACACGGTGCGGCCCTGCGCGCTGTCGGTGGCGAACTCGGCCGGGTCGTCGCCGGCCGCGTCGGTCATGGCGGTGCTGCCGATCCGGAGGGAGCCGGGGACATAGGTGGTCCCGGCGGGCACGGCGTCGGTCAGCACGGTGTCCGTGCTGTTGTCAGTGCCCTTGTTGTTCACGCTGATCCGGTACTCGATCTCGTCGCCGGGCATAAGCCGGGAGTCGCCGGTCCGGTCGGTGCCGGTCAGGGTGGCGGTCAGGTCGGGGGCGTACAGGTCGGTGGTGAACGTGACGACGCCCGGGTAGAAGAAGTCGCTGCTGGTGGTGAGCGTCAGCGTGGCCGAGGTGGCGCCGTTGGCGAGCTTGCCGGTCGCGTCGAACTGGTCGACGTCCAGACCCATCGTGTTGACGAAGTTCGGCGTGCGGTCGGTGACCGAGGTGGCGCCGTCGCTGATGGTGCTGTTGAAGAAGTTGTCGGCGGGGTTCCGCGCGTCGGTCACGGCCGTGCCGTTGAGCTTGAGCGCGTCGCCGGTCTTGCCGAGGTCGCCCTCGTAGACGACCGTGCCGATCTTCGTGGTGACCGCGCCCGTGCCGGGGGTCAGGAAGCCGTTGACGGTGATGTCGACGCTCGTCGAGTTGCTGCTGACGATGCCGAAGCCGTCATAGATGCGCAGGTCCCGCATGGGCAGAGCGGCATTCTGGTACGCGATCACGAGCGACCAGGCGGCGTAGCGGTCCCGGCCGGTGCCGGCCTGGATGTTGCCGACCCCGTAGCTGCCGTCGCCCGCGCCGGCGACGGCCGAGGTCACGTCCGCGAACCCCTGGTAGATGGTGGTGCCGGTGACGCTGACCTTCGACGCGGTGACCGTGCTCCACCCGGGTGTGCCCGGCACGGAGAGCCTGACCTTGTTCTTGTCCGCCTCGGTCGTGGCGGCCACCCCGCTGTTGCCCGCGGCGGTGTTCGCGCTCCAGTAGAGGCCGGCGAACAGCACGGTGCTGTCGGCGGGCAGCGCGATCGTGGCGCTGCTCGAGTTGAAGAGGCCCTGGCCGCCGTCGGCGCCGTTGTGCACCATGGTGTAGCCGTTGTTGTTCAGCGACTCGTCGGTGGTCACGCCCGTGCCGCCCTGCGCTGCCGTGCACCCGGTCGCCGCGGCCTGGCAGACCAGGTTCACGTTGCCGCGCATCAGGATCGCGCCGTTGACGTTGGTCCCGTAGGCCTGGCCGAACGGCGTCGTGATGACGGCGTCGGCGCGGGTCACGTAGAACGTCATGGTCAGGGCGACGGCAACCACGACGAGCAGAGCGAGCACACGGTGGGGTGCGGAGCGCAGAGCTTGCATGAGGGCCTCGTGATCCTCGGCGCCGGGCGGCGCGCAGCCGACCCGGACCGAATGGTCCGGGCGAGTCTGACGCTAGGTACCGAGGGATGCCGTTCAGGTGCAGCAGCGGCGCAGTGGCAGTGCCGGGGGGAACCGCCCGTTGCATTCTGGTTCCGCGGCAACCGGGCCGTACCCGAAATCGATCACAATGACTTGCGGAATTGCACGAAGACGCGTTCCACGCGGGCGCCCACCGCCTTGGCGTAGAACGACACCGGCCCGACCCAGCCGATCTG
>CAKUMG010000988.1 GCA_934667465.1 uncultured Actinoplanes sp.
GATCGCAGGGCGTCGCTCAGCCGCAGCAGGAACGCCTGCCGTTCGGCCGTCCCGCGGCGCAGCCGGGCCAGGTCGAGCTGGGCACCGACACGCGCGGTCAGCTCGCGGGCGGAGAACGGCTTCACGAGGTAGTCGTCGGCCCCGGCGAGCAGGCCGTCGACGGCGGCGTGCTCACCGGCCCGGGCGGTGAGCAGCACGACGGGGGTGCCGGCGAACGCTTCGTCGGCGCGCAGGGCCCGCAGCAGGGCGAAGCCGTCGAGGCCGGGCATCAGCACGTCGGCCAGCACCAGTTCCGGGCGCTCCCGCCGGGCGAGCTCGAGCGCCTCATTGCCGTCTTGCGCCGCCAGGACCGTCCAACCGGGAGCGAGCAGGCGGGTGAGGTAGTCGCGCATGTCGGGGTTGTCGTCGGCGATCAGGATCCGGGCGCCGGGGACCCGCGGGGCCGGCTGGGCGGCCGGGCCGTCGCCGAGGTCCAGGCCCATGGCGGCGTGCTGGCGCTCGGTCTCCCAGTGCGCGGCCTCCTCCGCCATCGCGGAGGCCACCGCACCCCGTACGACGGCCGGCGAAGCCGGAAGGCCGGGGGCGGCGAGCTGATGGCGGCGGCCCAGCGGGGTCCACACCGTGAACGTGGTGCCGGAGCCCGGCTTGCTGGTGACCCGCACCCGCCCCTGATGACGCCGGACCAGCTCGTTGACCAGGGCCAGCCCGATCCCGGCGCCCTCGTGGGTGCGCCCCCGGTGGCGATCAGGTCGTAGCTGCCGTCGGGCAGGATCTCGAGGCGGGTCCGGGGCGGGCTCACCACGACCCGGCCGGGTGCGAGCGCCGCACCGCCGACGGCCCACCCGACGTCGTGGCCGGTGCGGCCGCGCAGGATCGGCACCAGGGCGCTGCCGTGGGCGCTCAGGTGCTGCTGCGCCACTGACCGCCGAGAGCTCCGGGGGCAGGTCACGCAGCACCGCCGTCAACGCGCCGAGCCCACCGGCGGAGGTGACGAGCGCGAGCACGGGATGCTGCTGCATGCCGCCATCTTTGCCCGTGGGACCGGCGCCGGTAACGGCCGGAGGGCTTCTCGCACCACGCGGGTAAAAAAGGGCCGCCCGGGGCGATCACGCGGTGAAGCGGATCGTCGGCCACGGGCGGCCCTTGCCCGGGCACCTCACGGTGCGCCGGGCGTGGAAATCAGAGCGGGCGGATGTTGGCCGCCTGCAGGCCCTTGGCGCCCTGCTCGACGTCGAACTCCACGCGCTGGTTCTCCTCGAGGCTGCGGTAGCCCGAGGTCGCGATGGCGGAGAAGTGCGCGAACACGTCGGCGCCGCCCCCGTCCTGCGTGATGAAGCCGAAGCCCTTGTCCCCGTTGAACCACTTCACGGTACCGGTAACCACTGTTACTCCTACTTGTCGACATTCGAAGGGCCGCACTGTGCGAACCCCTCTCGTCGCCGCACTGATCACCCCGGGGACGAACTCCGGGTTGTGAACGAAAAAAACGCCTGACGTGGTCAAGATGACCGTCAGGCGTCAGGAACGTCCAAGGAAATCAAAACTGCAACGACGTCAACGTAGCACAGCCCGGTGCTCACGCCCAGCGGCTTCAGCCTCTCGAAGTACGCGGGTTCCCGGCGTAGGTTCGACACCCAGACTCGTCCAACCCGGCCGTGCCGTTCGCCCCGGGGCTGGAACCGAGCGTCCTGCGGCTCGTGGCGGCGGTCTGCGAGGCCGCCGGCGACCGGGTGCCCGTCGCCGTCTGCGGCGACCTGGCCGCCTCCGGCAGCGCACTGCCGCGGCTGATCGGGGCGGGCGTCCGGGGGCTGAGCGTGGCGCCGCCGCTGATCCCGCAGGTCAAGGACGGGGTGCGCGGCCTGCCGGTGCCAGCGTGACGGCGAAGGCGTGTCCGCCCGCCCGCGGTCATGATCTCCTCCTCCTGTCCTTCTCCGGACGGCGCCGATTGTCGGCAGTGGCGCTGAGCGGGCGCTCAGTCCCGGGTCCGAAGCGGACCGGCGGGATTGTTTGGGGGGATGGGGGTGGGGCATGCGAGCGGCCCACGAGAAAGGACGAAGCCATGGCCACTCATCCTGCCGGGCGCGGCGGCGTTGCGGCCGCGAGTCCGGTCCGGACGGCGGCGCTCGTTGTCTCCGCCGTGTTCCTGCTGGTCGGGGTGCTGGGGTTCATCCCGGGCATCACGACGAACTACGACACCATGACGTTCGCGGGGCATCATTCGGACGCGCTGCTGCTCGGGATCTTCCAGGTGTCCGTGCTGCACAACATCGTGCATCTGCTGTTCGGGGCCGCCGGGCTGGCGCTGGCGCGGACGGCGTCCGGCGCGCGTCTGTTCTTGATCGGCGGCGGCGTGGTGTACCTGATCCTGTGGATCTACGGGCTGATCGTCGGTGAGGACAGCGCCGCCAACTTCGTGCCGCTCAACGGGGCCGACGACTGGCTGCACCTGTTCCTCGGGCTCGGGATGATCGCGCTCGGGATCCTGCTGACCCGCCGGGACCGCGCTGTCACGGCGCGATGACGACGGCGGTGGCCCCGGCGCGAATGCCGGGGCCGCTGTCGTGCAATAACGGCCCCGGCGGAGCAGTTCGAGCCGTCAGATGCCGGCCAGCCGGGGCCAGAGGTGGGCCAGGGTGGACGCACCGGCCAGCAGGACGTCGATGCCGGCCCGCTCGTCGCTGTCGTGCCAGCGGTCCTCCGGCAGGCCGGTGCCGAAGAACACGAGCGGGGCGTCGAGCCGGCGCACCAGCAGGTCGGCGGGGCCGCCGCCCGCGTTGCCCATCCGGCCGGCGGGGCGGCCGAAGCCGTCCTCGAGCGACGCCGCCAGGGCGGCGACCGCGGGGTGGCCGGGCGGGGTCGCGTACGCCCGCTGTGCGGTTTTCAGGGGGATGTCGAGTTCGAACGTGACGCGCTCGTCGAGGGTGTCGGCGACCCAGCGGCGCAGTCGGTCGGCGATGACCTCGGGTTCCTGCCCAGGGACGAGGCGCAGGCTCAGGCTGGCCTCGGC
>CAKUMG010000989.1 GCA_934667465.1 uncultured Actinoplanes sp.
GTGATCGACCGGGCGAGGGTGCCGTTCCTGCGGGCGGCCGGGCTGGCGACCCAGGACGGGCTCCGGGTCGTCTGGGTACGCGCCACCGCGTACGCGTTGTGGGCTGCCGTCCGGCTCGTCCTCGGCGCCGCCTGGGTGACCGGGTTCCAGACGATCACCGGGGACAGCCCGGAGTGGGCCCGGTGGGTGGCCCCGGTCGCGTGGCTGCTGGCGAACACCGTCGCGTACGCGGCTCTGGCCTGCGTCGACGCCGTGTTGCTGCTCGAGACGCGGATTCGCACCGAGGGGCTCGACATCGCGATCAGCCGGGCGCGCGGGCGGGGCGAGGACCCCGCGGCGGCGCTGGTGCACGTCCGGTGAGCCGGGCCTGGGACGAGTTCGCGGCGGCGGTGTTCGACCACGTGCCGGCGCCCGTCGCGCTCCTGCTGCTGCTCGCGCTCGCGGGGATCGTGGCCGCGCTCTGGTACTTCTTCCCCGCCTGGGTGCCGCGCCGTCGCCCGCACGAGCGGTTCGTGTTGCCCCGGTGGCGCCTGCCGCGCTGGCGGCTGCCACGGTGGAAGCGCCGCCCCAAGCGGGCGAAGCCGTCGGCGGCACCGGCAGAGAGCTCCCCTGCCGAGCCGGCCTTCGAGCCGACGGCCGTGCTGCCCGACGGGACGCTGCTGGCGGACCGCCTCGCGGCCGAGGGACGTTACGCGGAGGCCGTACGGCAGCGGTTGCGCGACGTCGTCGGCGACCTCACCGCCGCCGGGGTGGTCGCGCCGCTGCCCGGGACGACCGCCGCCGAGGTCGCGGCCACCGTCGCCGCGCGACGGCTGCCGATCGCGGCGCCGCTGGCCGGGGCGACCGACCTCTTCTCCGAGATCTGGTACGGCGACCGCCCCGCGCACCGGGGACACGACGACCACATGCGCGAGCTGACCGGGCAGGTCCGCCGCCGGATGACGGGCGGGACGCCGTGAAGCTGCACCGCCGCTGGCGGGTGATCCTGCCGTTCGCGGCCGTCCTCGCCCTCATCGCGATCACCGTCGGCGCCCATGTCATCGAGCAGCCGGACCCCGGTGACACGTCGTTCCTCTCCCCCGTCAGCGACGAGGGCGACGGCGCCCGGCGGCTCGCCGACGAACTCACCCGCCAGGGCGTCCGGATCGAGGTCAGGTCCAGCACCCTCGAGGCGGTCGACGCCGTCTCCGTACGCGGGTCGACGGTGCTCGTGACAGCCCCCGCCCTGCTGGCGCCGGGCGGGCTCGAGATGCTCACCGAGCTGCCGCCGGAGAGCCGGGTGGTGGTGGTCGCGCCGGACGCGACCGACCTCGCGGGCGCCGGGCTCGACGTCGAGGTCGACGGTCCCCGCTGGACCGCCGCGGCGCCCGGGCCGGGATGCGACGCGCCGTTCGCCGGGGCGGGGCCCGCGGCCGTCGAACGGCTGCGCTACGACGCCGCCGGCTACGAGCCGCTGCGCTGCTACGCCGGTGGCGTGGTGCAGTTCCGCAATGGGAACTTCGCCGAGGTGACGCTGGTCGGCGCGGCGGACCCGTTCCGCAACGACCGGGCCGGCGAGCACGGCAACCAGGCGCTGGCGCTGGCGCTGCTGTCCGGCCGGGACCGGGTGATCTGGCTGGACCTGCACGAGCGCGAGCGGGTGCCGCCGCCGAGCGCGGAGCCCACCTCCCCGGTCGACCCGGACGCCCCGGTCCTCGGCGGACCGGCCGACCCCGAAGGCGACTACCGGAACCCGCAACCCGCGCCCGAGCCGGGCGGCGACCCGGACGCGGAGACCTCGGCGGACCAGGCCGGCGGCAGCCCGCCGGAGGAGCCGAACCCGCTGATCGACGGGTTCCCGGCGGCGATGTGGGCGGCGATCGCCGTGCTGGTGCTCGCCGCGATCGCCCTGGCCGCGGCGTCGGCCCGGCGGCTGGGCGCGCCGGTGGCCGAGCCGCTGCCCGCCCGGGTCCGCACCGCCGAGACCGTACGCGGCTTAGGCGGGCTGTACCGCAGGGCCCGCGCCCGGTCGACGTCCCTGCAGACCGTGCAGGCCGCCGCGCGCCGGCGCCTCGCCGGGCACTTCGGGCTGCCGCCGGACGTACCGGCCGACGTGCTGGCCCGGCACGTGGCCGCCGCCGCGGGCCGCCCGGAGGACGAGGTCCGGCACGTGCTCGGCGGCGGTGCCGAGGACAGCGACGAGGAACTGGCCCGCGCCGCGACCGAGGTGCAGCGCCTGGTCCGGGCGGCGACCGGCACCCAGCCACACCAGCGAGCTCTCGACGAGGGGAATGTGTAACGTGACGACTTCCGTACCCGGGGAGGCCTTCGCGGCCCGCGAGGCGCTGCAACGCCTGCGGGTCGAGGTCGCCAAGGCGGTCATCGGCCAGGACGCGGTGGTCGGCGGGGTGCTGATCTCGCTGCTGTGCGGCGGCCACGTGCTGCTCGAGGGCGTGCCCGGGGTGGCCAAGACGCTGCTGGTGCGGGCGCTGGCGATGGCGCTGGACGTGGACACCAAGCGGGTGCAATTCACCCCGGACCTGATGCCCGGCGACGTGACCGGCTCGCTGGTCTACGACGCCCGGACCGGGGCGTTCAACTTCCGGCCCGGTCCGCTCTTCACCAACCTGCTGCTTGCCGACGAGATCAACCGCACCCCGCCGAAGACGCAGGCGGCGCTGCTGGAGGCGATGGAGGAGCGCACGGTCAGCACGGACGGCGAGTCGCGCCGGCTGCCGGAGCCGTTCATCGTGGTCGCCACCCAGAACCCGGTCGAGTACGAGGGCACGTACCCGCTGCCCGAGGCGCAGCTGGACCGCTTCCTGCTCAAGCTGACCGTGCCGCTGCCGGAGCGCGCCGACGAGCTGGGCGTGCTGCGCGCCCACCACCACGGCTTCGACCCGCGCGACCTCAAAGCCGCCGGGGTGGGCCCGGTCGCGACGGCGGCGGACCTGGCCGCGGGCCGGGCGGCGGTGCGCGCGGTCGCGGTGGCCGACCCGGTGCTGGAGTACATCGTCGACCTGTGC
>CAKUMG010000990.1 GCA_934667465.1 uncultured Actinoplanes sp.
TCCCTCGGGGCCCCGGCTGCGTAGTCATGGGGGACGACCATCCGCCGGGGTCCGCCGACACTGTACTGGCCACGGCCCATGTTCACGAGGGAGTCCGCCGTGGACCACCGACCGCCCGCCGAGCCGCCCGCACGCCCGGCGGACCTCCCCTCGATCAGCGACTACTGGCCGGACGCGCCGCACCGGATGGGGCCGGCCGCCGACTGGTTCGACACGTCCGCCGCCCCGGCGGCCCCGGTGCAGGCCCCGGCCCCGCGGCCGGGTGCGGAGCCGGCGCGCCGCGGTGGGCGTACGGCCGCGGTGGTGATCTTGACCTTGGGTTTGATCGGCGCGGTGGGAGTGGGCACGACCATCGCCCTCCGCAGCGCCGCGACGCCGGAGGAGGCTCCCCCGCCGGGCGCGTCCATCGTGCCGAGCGCGCCCACGGCGAGCCCGGAGAGCGAGGGTGTGCTGACCGCGCCGCTGGGTGACCGGGACGCGGCGGCGTTCGAGCTGGTCAGCGACGCGAGCCTGGTCGAGCTGAGCACCGCCGACCTGGGCGGCGACCTCTACCGGATCAGCGCGCCACAGGGCAGCAGCGTGCAGCCGCGGATCGCCGACGACGACGGCACCGTGCGGCTGTTCCTCGACCCGGTCGGGCGGCCCGGCGACGAGGAGGTCGAGGTGGTGCTGACCACGGCGGTCCCGTGGCGGCTGACCGTGAGCGGCGGCATCCGGCGCGCCAACCTCGACCTGGCCGGCGCGGACGTCGCCGGCGTCACGCTGGCGGGCGACGCTGCCCGGATCGACCTGACCCTGCCCCGCCCGGACGGCACGCTGCCGATCCGGATGTCGGGCGGGATCAACCGCTTCGAGGTACGCACGGACCGCGGCGTCCCGGTCCGCATCCGCACCCGCGGCGGGGCGGGCGAGGTCACCTTCGACGGGCGCACGAAGGACGGTGTCGCCAGCGGTGCGAACTTCCAGAACCGGGAGTGGCCGGCCAGCGAGGACCGGGTGGACGTGGACGCCGTCGTCGGTGTCGGCACGCTCACGCTCGGCCGGAGCTGAGGCTTCGGCACTCTCACGCTGGGCCGGAGCCGAGGCGCCTGTCCGCTCACGCCCGGCCGGAGCTGACTTCTTCCGGCGCGGCAGCGGCGTCGGTGGCCGGCTGGGAGCGCAGGGCGGGCGCGGCGACCGCGGCCACGGCCAGGACCGCGAGCACGGCGACCATCGCGCCGCGCAGGCCGTAGTGCTCACCGAGGAAGCCCAGCGCCGGCGGCCCCACCAGGAACGCGATGTAGCCGGCCGTGGCGACCAGCGTCACCCGCGCGGCCGCGTTGTCGCCGGAGTCGCCCGCGGCCGACAGCGCCACCGGGAAGCCCAGCGAGGCGCCGAGGCCCCACAGCACCACAGCCGCGGCGGCGACCACCTGGTTGTCGACGACGATGACCAGGGCGAGCCCCACACCGCCGATGACCGCGCTGGCGCACATGACCGCCGCGCGGCTGAAGCGCTCGAGGAACCAGCCGCCGCCGAAACGCCCGGCGGTCATCGCGGCGGCGAAGACGACGTACACGGCCGAGCCCCACGCCGGGTCGAACCCGTGCCCGTCGACCATGAGCAGCGGCAGCCAGTCGTTGGCCGCGCCCTCGGCCAGCGCCATCGCGAGCACGACCACCCCGATCAGCAGCAGCCGCGTGTCGCGCCACACCGGGGCGCCGCGCTCCGCCTTGTCCGCGGCCGCGCCGCGAAGCTGCTTGCCGACCCCGGAGGGCAGCTGGCGTGCGGCGATCAGCACCACCGGCAGCGCGATCACGCCGATGGCGACCAGGTGCCAGGAGACCGGGAACGAGACGGCGGTCAGCACCATGCCGCCGAGCGCGCCCACCACGGTTCCGAGGCTGAAGAACCCGTGCAGCGTCGGCAGCACCGGCCGCCCGATGGCCCGCTCGACATCGGCGCCCTCGACGTTCATGGCGACCTCGCCGCCGCCCATGCCGAGCCCGAACATGAACAGCCCCAGCGCCACGACCAGGCTCTGCGACACCGCGCCACCGATGCCGATCACGGGCACGCTGGTCGCGGCGATCAACGCGCCCGTCAGGATCACCGGCCGGGTGCCGAACCGGGCGACGAGCAGGCCCGAGCCCGAGATGCCCACCATCGAGCCCGCCGAGAGCCCGAACAGCACCAGGCCCATCTCGGCCGTGGACGCGCCGAGCAGGTCCCGGATGGCCGGCGTGCGGGTCACCCACGACGAGATCCCGATGCCGGGGATCAGGAACAGGGCGAACAGGGCCGCGCGGCGGCGGGCGGTGGCGGTGTCCATGGTCCTCCTTCAGGTGCGTACAAACGTACACACTTGCGGGACGCCCTACCATGGTCCGCGGACGCGAAAGCGAGGGAGATCACCATGGGCGGGTCACGGCGGGTCGCCAACGACCCGCTGCGCAAGCAGCGCATTCTCGACGCGGCCCTGGTCGTCATCGGCTCGCAGGGCGTCAGCCGCACCACCCACCGGCGCATCGCCACCGAGGCGGGAGTGCCGCTCGGCTCGCTCACCTACCACTTCGACAGCCTCGACGCGATCCTCGAACAGGCCTTCCAGCACCTCGCCGAGTCGATGTCGGCGCGCTACCGGAAGGCCCTCGACGCAGCGCCCGACCGGGCCGCCGCCTGCGACGCGGTCACGGATCTGATCTGCGGCGACGAGTACGCCACGCCGGGCGAGCTGGCCGTGATCTACGAGATGTACTCCTACGCCGGCCACAACGCGGTCGTCGCCGAGGTCGCGCGGCAGTGGCTGGCGTGGAGCCACACCAGCCTGGCGCTGCACTTCCCGGAACGCGCCAGCCGCGCGATCGACGCGCTGATCGAGGGCTGGACGATCCAGCAGGCGTTCGAGGGGCGGCTGGATCGCGAGCTGGTGCGCGACACGATCACGGTGATCGCGTCGCGGATCGCGTCCCGGGACGGCTGCGCGTCCGCCGCGTCGACGGTGAACGACCGCGCGGCCTGCGGC
>CAKUMG010000991.1 GCA_934667465.1 uncultured Actinoplanes sp.
CGTCCAGGCCACGAAGCCGGCTGTCACCTTCCCGAAGCCCGCCGGGTCGACCAGGGTGATCGAGGCGGCCCGGCCGGGGTCGTCGAGGTGCTGCCGCAGCGCGACCCAGCCGCCGTAGGAGCAGCCGGCCACGTGGGCCCGCTCGACGCCCAGGCCGTCGAGCACCTCGGTCAGCCAGCGGGAGAGGTCGGCGCCGCCGGTGATCGGGGCGGTCTGGGTGGAGGCGTTCGGGTCGCCGACCGGGTCGACTCCGAGGACCGTGCGGTCGCGGGCCAGGCCGGCGATGTGCGGGTACCACATGAGGGAGCTGCCGCCGGCGCCCGGCAGGAGCACGAGGGGCGCGCCGCCGCCGGTGCCGCTGCGCACGATGCGGGTGGTGCCGTAACGGGTCGGGACGTCGGTCTCGGTGCGGGCGATCGGCCACAGCCGGTCATAGGCGCTCTGGAGCACGGCGAGGTGCCGGGCCCGGTGGTCGTCGGTGCGGAATCTGCTGACATCGACGGTCATGCTTTTATGGTACGGCTGCACCATAAAAAAGGGCAACCGGCATACTCGGCGGCGTGGACGAGGTCGTGTTTCCCCGCGGGGCGGATGGTCGGCGCAGCAGCACGGAGTTCGGCCGGGCGGTGGTCGCCGCGGCCCTGCGCGCCGCCGACCCCGCCGCCGCGGACGCCGCCGAGGCGGTGCGGGACTGGCGGACGGGTTACCTGCGGCCGTTCCGGGACCTGGTCGAGGCGGGCTTCGCCGACGGGTACGGGATTGCCGCCGCCGGGCTCGACGCCGTGCACCGGGGCATCGCCGTCGAGCGCGACGGTGCCGACGTGCCGCTCGGGGCGGCGCTGGAGAACGGGCCGGAGCGGGCCTCGTTCACCGTCGCGGGGGAGGGGAAGCCGGAACGCGAGCTCGCCGTCCCGTACGGGAAGGAGGTCCTCCGCGGCGACGCACTGCTCCGGCAGTTGGACGCATGGGTGGCGCGGGGCGTCATCGAGGATTCGTGCGCCGGCATGCTCCGGGAGGTCGCCGCGAACCCCGGCTGGCTCGACCTGTCCGACCAGCGGCTCGTCGTGCTGGGTGCGGGTGCCGAGCTGGGCCCGCTGCCGGCGGTGCTGGCGTGGGGCGGCACGGTGGTGGGCGTGGACCTGCCGCGACCCGAGCTGTGGGAGCGCATCGCGGCCACCGCGCGGAGCGGCGCCGGCACGCTGGTCGCGCCCGGGACCTCGCCCGCCGACGCCGGGATCGACCTGCTGCGGCAGCTGCCCGAGGCCGTGCGCTGGCTGCTCGAGGTGGAGGGGCGCCTGGTCCTGGGAAACTACGTGTACGCGCCCGGTGCCGCCTATCCACGGCTGTCCGCGGCGGTCGACGCGCTCAGCACGCGGATCGTCCGCGAGCGGCCCGGCACCGCGCTGGCCTTCCTGGCGACGCCGACCGACACGTTCGGCGTGCCCGGCGAGGTCGTGGCGCAGGCGACCCGGGGCTACGGGGAGCGGTCCGCGGGCGCCCGCGCCGCCGCGACGCTCTCCGGGGGACGGCTGTTCCGGCGGCACTACCCGGAGGGGGCCGACCCCGGCATCGCCGACAGCCTGGTGCCGCAGCAGGGGCCGAACTACGCGCTCGCCAAACGGATCCAGCGCTGGCGCGCGGCGGTCTCCCGGCGGGCGGGCACCGAGGTCGCCTTCTCGGTCGCGCCCGCCACCCGGACCCGGTCCGTGACCAGCAACCGGCTGCTGGCGGCGGCGTACGCGGGGGCGCACCTGTTCGGGGTGGAGATCTTCGAGCCCGCCACGAGCAACCGGCTCATGGCCGCGCTGCTGGTCCACCAGCTCCGGAACCCGCGGCCGGCGGCGGAGCGGGCCTGGACGGACGAGGCGTTCGGCGCGGCGCACGGCGGGTTGTGGCGGGTCGGCTACGAGCCGCGGTCGGTGCTGGGGCTCGCGGCGCTGCGGGGGCTGCCCTCGGTTGCGCGCCGCTGACCGGCACGTGTGGCCGCCCTCGGTCGTGCGCGGCACGCGGGCTGTCCTTGGTTGCGCGCCGTTGACGGGCATGTGGGCTGCCCTCGATTGCGCGCCGCTGATCGGCGCATGGCGTTGACGGGCGCGTGGCGTTGACGGGCGCGCGGCGTTGATCGGCGCGCGGCCCTGACGGGCGTGCGCCGGGGAGCCGCGCGCCGGGGAGTCGGCGCGCGGCTGGGGTGGGTGGGGGTCAGGCGCGGACGTCGAGCAGGTCGCCGCTGGTGAGGACGTTGCGCAGGGTGCCGAGGTCGAGGCCGCGGTTCTGGATCAGCTCGACCAGCTTGGCCGGGTTGGTGGCCTGGTCGGCGACCTGCTGCTCGTCCATCTCCAGCATGTCGCTGAGGGTGGCCAGCTTCGCCGGGTCGGACAGGGCGGCGATCTGGCCGCGGCCGTTGTCGAGCGCGGCGGCCGCCCACGAGCCGCTGTTGCCGACCGGCCGGACGACCTCCGGGATGCCGGTCGCCGCGTCGACGCCGTCGGTCTCCGACGTGCGGCGGGCCTGGGTGAGGCCGTAGATGCCGGCGCTGCCGTACGACCCGTAGCCGCCGAACGTCCCGTACCCGCTGTACGTCCCGTAGCTGCCGACCGAACTGTACGAACTCGCGCTCACGGCGCTGATCGAAGTCATCGGGGGTTCCTCCTCGTCCGGACCGGATCTCGGCCCGTACGAGCCCTGCCATCGGCGCGGGACCCGCGCTCATGTGCACTTTTCCGATCTTCACAGGAACAACCGGGCTTCGTCAACGCAGGTTGACACCTGCCGGGGTCCTGCGCCCGGCGGGCCACGCGTCCGTGGCCGGCCGGGCTGCGCGTCCGTGACCGGCCGGGTCACGCGTCAGTGGTCGGCCGGGCTGCGCGTCTGCGACCGGCCGGGTCACGCGTTCGTGGTCGGCCGGGCTGCGCGTCTGCGGCCGGCCGGGTCACGCGTTCGTGGTCGGCCGGGCTGCGCGTCTGCGGCCGGCCGGGTCACGCGTTCGTGGTCGGCCGG
>CAKUMG010000992.1 GCA_934667465.1 uncultured Actinoplanes sp.
GGCTGTGGCGTTGGGGTCGCTGTCGGTGGCGTACAGGTGGGTTGTCGTTTTCATGGCGTTTGTTACTGCCAGGCCCAGGGCGCCGGAGCCGCAGCAGAGGTCGATGATCGTTCTTGCTCCGGCGTGGGCGGCGGCGGTGCGGACCAGCAGCTCGCTGCGGACCCGGGGGACGAAGACGCCGGGGCGGAGCTTGACGCGTACGCCGCAGAAGTCCGCGTAGCCGGCCACCTGCTCGAGCGGCTCGCCCGCGGCGCGGCGGCGCACCAGTTCGGGGAGGGCGCGCGGGCCCTGCGGGTCGGCGGCGGCGAGCAGGATCGCGGCCTCCTCCTCGGCGAAGACGCAGCCGGCGGCCCTGAGCTGGGCGGTTGTCTCGGCTAGCACACTTTCCACGGGGCTCCTGAGTTGTCCACATCGGGCCGTTGTCCACAGGGGCGGCGGCGTGGGGGTTCGCCGCACCCTACGGTTCGCGGGGTGCGTGAGGCGAACGAATACTCAGACGTCGTGCGCGCCAGGTTACGGAGTGTCCTGGCGGTGGCGGCGGTCGGTGCTGGGCGGGGTTCTCCCTCCGGGTATGCGTGGGGGACGCCGCCGGGATCGCTGCCGCCGTCTGCGCCTGCTTCGCCGCCGCCGTCTGCACCTGCTTCGCCGCCGCCGTTGTCGCCGCCGTTGTCGCCGCCGCTGTCGGCTCCGCCTGATTTGTCCTCGGGACCTGCGCCGCTGCCGTCGATGCCGGCATGGTCGGCTGGGGCGTGTTCGTCAGGGGTTGACGCGGCAGGCGGGGCTTCGGTGGGGGAGGGCGACCGGCTGAGCTGGGCGGATGTGGTGCCGGGGTGGTCCGAGGCGGTGCCCGGGTGGCCGCCGGATGCGGCGGGGTGGCCGGATGACGTGACCGAGGACACGCCGTTGCCGGTGTCGCATCGGTCTTCCGGCGCGCCTGCCGCTTCCGCCGGGGAGGACAGGGCGCCGTGGCATGCCGGGGACACGCCGTTGCGGCGGGCTGCCGGGGTCGCGGAGGTGCCTCAGCCGTCCCCGCCGGGGCTGTCCGCGGCGGGGGCGTTCGACGGGGGTTCGCGGGCGGCGATCTTCGATCCGGGGCGGCGGGGGGTGCGGGCGCTCGTCGTGGTGGCGGTCGTGGTGGTGCTGGTCGCGGCGTTCCTCGCGTGGCGGGGGCGGCCGGAGGTGACGCCAGTGGCGCCGCCGCTCGGTGAGGTCTCGGGCGTAGCTGCCTCGGGTTCAGGGGCGCCCGGTTCCGGAGCGCCTGGGGGCGGGGCGGCAGGAACCGGGGCTTCGGGGGCGCGGGTCGACGTGGTCGTGGCGGTGGGCGGCAAGGTGCGCAAGCCGGGGCTGGTGCGGCTCGGTGCCGACGCGCGGGTCGCCGATGCGCTCGTTGCGGCCGGGGGTGCCCAGCCCGGGGTGGACGTGGCCCCGCTCAATCTCGCGCGCAAGGTCGTGGACGGCGAGCTCATCATGGTCGGCGCCTCGCTGCCGCCCGGTGCCGGGGCGGCTCCACCGCCGGTCGGGGCCGCGTCGCAGCCGGGCGCGCCGGTGAACCTGAACACGGCGACGCTGGCCGAACTGGACACGCTGCCGGGCGTCGGGCCCGTCCTGGCGCAGCGGATCCTCGACGCCCGGGAGGCGCGGGGCGGGTTCCGGGCCGTCACCGACCTACGGCAGGTGGAGGGCATCGGGGCGGCGCGGTACGACCAGTTGAAGGACCTGGTCACGGTATGAGGGCGCCCGACCTGCGGCTCGCCGGGTTCGCGGTGGCGGTGTGGCTGAGCGCGCTCGCCTGCCTCTACCTGTCGGTGCGCGGGGCCGTGGTGCTCGGCGGGGCGGCATTCGCGGCGGCCACCGGCCTCCTCGCGTGGCGTCCGGGACCGCCGGGGAGAGCCTCGGGGTGGGCTTCCGGGCCGGGTGGCGCAGCTGTCGGGCCCGGGCACGCCGGCACGGCTGGTGTAGCGCGGTGGTGGGCGGTGGATCGTGGTGCTGCGGCGCGTGTCGTGCGGGTCGGCGTCCTGCGGGCGGGGATGGTGCGGGCTGGCGTCGTGCGGGCGGGGATCGCGTGGTGGCGGCGGGTGGGCCGGGGTGGTGGGGTGCGGTGGATCGCGGTGGCGGTGCTGCTCGGGGTGGGGTGCGGTGCCGCCGCCACGGGGGCGCGGCTCGGGGCCAGGGACGCCGAGCCGCTGGCTTCGCTGGTCGCGGGCGGGTCGAGCGTACGGGTGGATTTCGTGATCCGGGACGATCCGCGGGCGCTCGAGTCGGCGGCCGGGCTGCCGCCCACCTACTTCGTGCCGGTGCGGCTGACCGGCGTGCGCCCGGAGGACGGTCCGGCCGTCTCGCTGTCCGCGCGGGGGCTCGTGCTGGGGTCCGGGGCGGCGTGGCGGCCGCTGCTGCCCGGGCAGCGCGGCTCGGTCAGCGGGCGCCTGCTCGAACCGCGCGGCGGTGACCTGATCGCGGCCGTGCTCGCCGTCCGGGAGGCACCCGAGCTGCACGGCCGCTCGTCGTGGGCGCAGCGGGCGGCCGGGGTGCTGCGGGCCGGGCTCCAGCGGGCCTGCGCGCCGCTGCCCGGCGACGTCGGCGGGCTGCTGCCCAGCCTGGTGGTGGGCGACACGAGCCGGCTGGACCCGGCCGTCGAGGAGGACTTCCGCGAGACCGGGCTCACCCACCTGACCGCGGTCAGCGGCGCCAACCTCGCGATCATCCTGGGTGTCGTGCTCGCGCTGGTCCGGCAGGCGCGGGCGGGTCCGGTGCTCCTGGCGGTGGTGTGCGGGGTGGCCCTGATCGGATTCGTGATCCTGGCGCGGCCGTCGCCGAGCGTGGTGCGCGCCGCCGCGATGGGGGCGATCGGCCTGATCGGGCTGGCGTCGGGGCGGCCCCGGGCGGCGGTGCCCGCGCTCGCCGCCGGGGTGGCCGTGCTCGTCGTCGCCGATCCGGAGCTGGCCGGGGACCTCGGGTTCGCCCTGTCGGTGCTCGCCACCGGGGGTCTGCTGCTGCT
>CAKUMG010000993.1 GCA_934667465.1 uncultured Actinoplanes sp.
GAGGGGGTGGGCGATCCCGTTGGCGTGGTCGGCGACGGCCGCGCCGGACGCGGTGGCGCGTACCGGAAGGATCTCCAGGCAGCGGCGGACGGCCTGGCCCATCATCGGGTTGGGGACGCGCAGGGAGATCGTGCAGTGCGGCACCCAGCGCCCCGGCCGGTAGTGCTCCCACACCTCGACCCCGGCCCCCTCGAGCCGCTCGTGCAGCGCCCGATGGTGCTCGAGCAGCTCCGGCGTCGGGGTCACGCCCAGCCACAGCACCCGGCCGACGAACTGGCCGGCGAAGTCCATGCTCAGCTCGAGTCCGCGGCCGACCTCCAGGCCGCTCAGCGCCGCCGCCACCGCGTGCGGGTCCAGCCGTGGCGCGGCCGCGAGGGAGACGTGCGGGCGGTGCCGGTTGCCGAGCAGGCCGGCCATCGTCGGCACGCCCTCGGCTTCGAGTGAGCGCCACAACGTGCGCAGCCGCCGCGTGGTGTCGACGTCGAGGTAGAGCTCCAGCGCGGCGACCATCCCCCTAGGATGCATCGCGTGGACGTCGAGTTGGTCACCGGGGACATCACCGCTGAACGGACCGATGTGATCGTGAACGCCGCCAACTCGTCCCTGTTGGGCGGCGGCGGTGTGGACGGTGCCATCCACCGCCGGGGCGGCCCGGACATCCTGGCGGAATGCAGGGCACTGCGAGCCAGCCGGTACGGGCGGGGCCTGCCCGTGGGCCAGGCCGTGGCCACCACCGCGGGCGGTCTCGCCGCGCGCTGGGTCGTGCACACCGTGGGCCCGGTGTTCAGCAGCGGCGAGGACCGGTCGGCGCTGCTCCGCGCCTGCTACGCGAACTCGCTCGCGGTGGCGGCGTCGCTGGGCGCGCGCAGCATCGCGTTCCCGCTGATCTCCTCGGGCGTCTACCGCTGGCCGAAGGACGACGCGGTCCGCCAGGCCCTGACCGTCCTGCGCGCCGCCGACGCCTTCGACCAGCTCCGGCTCGTCCTCTTCGACGACGAGACCCGCCGCGTCGCGGAGCAAGTTCTTCAGGAACCCGACGGTACGTAGTCCGCGCCGCCCGGCTTGCTACGAGGTCTTGGGGCCGTAGGCGGCGCGCAGGACCTCACGGACGAGCTCGCTGGGCTTGCGTCCGGTGTCGCGGGCAACCTGCTGGAGCACCTCGTAGATCTCGATGTCCACCCGCACGTTGATGCGGTGCGACGTCCCACCGCCCGGCGACAACGAGGGCCGTCCCGGTGTCCTGCGAGGAACGAGGGCGTCCGGGTCGTAGCCGGCTTCGGCCTCGGCGAGCAGGGCTGCCTCGGCGTCCTTGTCGAGGACGGCGCCGGTGCCTTTCGCGCGCACCGGGCGGGGAGCGGGCTGGGGCAGGTGCTGTGCTGCCTTGTTGACCTTCTTGGTGGTCTTTCGCCCGGCGACCCGGGTGGTGCTGGTCGCATCGTCCTTCACCTTCGCCACTGTTTCGCCTCCCTGTAGCGCTTGGCATACTGCGGTCGCGTCTGCATCGCGTGGATGACGTACAGAGTGTCGTCGAGGAGCTCCACCGCCATGACTTCCAACGCCATGCCGTCCTCGTCGTCGCCGAGATGGAGCAGTCGGTCGAACGGCCGGTCCGGAGGGTCGGCCGGGAGGACGAAGGGCAGCCCGCAGCGTTCGATGACATATCCGCTGCGTCCGCGGCTGATGCCGTGCTCGGTGGCCGACGCTGTCCACTTGAACCGGGCCAGGTGATTCTGTCAGACAAAAATGCGTGTGGCAACGGCCGGTGGGGCGAAACTCAGGACAGGACGCCGCCGCCGTGGCGTTTGGCGCGGTACATGGCGGCGTCGGAGCCGCGCATGAGGGCGCCCATGTCGCCGGCCTGGTCGGGGAAGTGGGCGATGCCGATGCTGGCGCCGACCGTGACCCGGGTGCCGTCGACGGTGAAGGGGGCGCACAGGCGTTCGTGGAGGCGGCGGGCGATGGCCTCGGCCGCTTCGGGGTCCGGGTCGCGGGTGAGCAGGACCGCGAACTCGTCGCCGCCGAGGCGGGCCACGAGGTCGTGGTGGCGGACCGCGCGCTGGAGGCGGCGGCCGACCGCCTGGAGCAGGGCGTCGCCGGCGTGGTGGCCGACGGTGTCGTTGACGGACTTGAAGCCGTCCAGGTCGATCAGGAGCAGGGCGAGCCGCTCGCCCGCTGCGGAGGCGGCCGCCACCTCCGTCTCGGCGCGGTCGAGCAGGTGGGAGCGGTTGGCGAGCCCGGTCAGCGCGTCGTGGTACGCCTGGCGGGTGAGCTCGGCGACGTGCTGCCGCTCGGTCTGGCGCATCCGGGCGCCGTCGACCAGGAGCGTGCCCTCCAGGGCCAGCTGCCGGGCCAGGCCGCGGTCGCTGCCGGACCAGCGGCGGGTGACGTCCGGGTCGCCGCAGACGACCAGGCCCGCCGGGCCGGCCGTGGACATGAGGGGCATGGCGACCATCGAGCGCAGGCCCAGGCTCTCCGCGAGGCCGCCCGGGCGTACGGCCGTCCCTGCCGTGTCGTCGACCAGCAGCGGCTCGCCGGCCTGCTGCACGGCCCGCCACAGCGGGGATTCGCCGGCCGGGCGGCCGACCAGGCGGCGCTCGAGGCCGGCCTGGAGATCGTCGGGCAGACCGATACCGATCACGTGGCGGATCACCCCGTCGGCGTCGACCAGGTGGACGGCGGCGCGCTCGGTGCGGAACGCCTCGGCGGTGAAGCGGGCCAGCAGCCGGCCGGCGTCCTCCGCCGACGCGGCCGCGGTGCCCTCCTCGACGAGCCGGCGGATCGTGGCGACGGCGTGGGCGGTGAACTGCCGCTGACCCTCGGCCGCCAGGATCTGCAGCGTGGCGGCGAGCTGGAGGGCGGCCGCCGCGGCCACCTCCGGGAGCAGGGCGTCGAGGGCGTCACCGGTGAGGACCAGCACGCCGAGCGTCTGGCCGCCGATGCGCAACCGGATGGCCGTACGGTCTCCCGCGCGCACGCCGGGCGCCCCGG
>CAKUMG010000994.1 GCA_934667465.1 uncultured Actinoplanes sp.
GGGCAGGGCGGCGGGGTGGGCAGCGGCTGCTTGGCGGGCGGGTGGTGCGTACCCGTAATGTCCGTGGTCATGATCTGGGGTTGGAACGGCGCTGCGGCGTGAGTGTGTGGGAGGCGCTTGCGCTGCTCGGGGCGGGGCTGGCGGCGGGGAGCATCAATGCGATCGCGGGCGGCGGAAGTTTGATCTCGTTCCCGATCCTGGTGGGGCTCGGGCTGCCGGGCGTAGCCGCCAACGTGACCAATGCGCTGTCGGTGGCGCCGGGCTACATCACGAGTGCGCTGAGCAGCCGGCCGGAGCTGGCCGGCCAGGGGGCCCGGATCCGCCGCATCATTCCGACGGTGGTGGCCGGCGCCCTGGGTGGGACCGCGTTGTTGCTGCTCACGCCGCGGGAGGCGTTCGACTACGTGGTGCCGTTCCTGGTGCTGGGAGCCACTGTTCTGATGGCCTTCCAGAACAAGCTCCGCGGGCTGACCGCCGGGCGGCCCTCGACCGGTCTGCTGCATGTGGCGGTGTTCGCGGGCGGGCTGTACGGGGGCTATTTCAACGCGGCCATGGGCGTCCTGCTGATCGCCGGGCTGTCGCTGGTGCTGGACGAGGATCTGAAGCGGATCGGCGCGCTCAAGAACGTGCTCTCCGCCGCGATCGGCGTGACCACGGTCCTGATCTACAGCGTCTTCGGGCCGGTGAACTGGGCCGTCGTCGCCGTCCTCGTGCCCGCCACCGTCGCGGGCGGCTACGTGGGCGCACGCCTGGCCCGCCGCCTGCCCACCACCGCCCTGCGCCGGCTGATCATCACGTTCGGCGCCGTCGTCGGCCTCGTCCTGCTGGTTCAAGCGTTCTCCTGAGCCTCCGGAATCCGCCGCTGCCCCCATCCGCCGCCGCTCCGAACCCGAGCCGCCGGCACCCGCCGCCACCCCGAACCCGCCGTCGCGCCGAACCCGCCGCCGCCCCCGAACCGGCGCCGCGAAGCGCCGAGCGGCCCACCCCGGAGCCGCCGCGTGCGCGAAGTGGCTCACCACCCTCCGCGCCCGGCGGAACTCCGCAAAACCCAGCTCACACGGCTCACCACGCAGCACCCCGGACGGCGGCCGGAAAAATCTTGGGTCAAATCGCGCAACGTTGCTGTACGCCTAGTTGCTGCATGCCTAGGATGGGAGGCGTGACACAGCATCTGATGGGGGCGCGGGAAATCGGGCAAGCGCTGGGACTCAGTCGCCAGCGGGTGCAGCAGCTGCTCGCCAGGGAGAGCTTCCCGGAGCCGTACGACGAGCTGGCGATGGGGCGGCTGTGGCGGCGCGAGGACGTCGAGGGGTGGATAGCACGTTACCGCCCGGAGCGCGACCCCGTGACCGGCCTGCCGCGCCCCGGTCCGCACACGCGGGTGCCGACGCAGCGGACGGGCAAAGGACGAGGCCGGCGGCTGGAATAAGCGGACACAAGCGGAAACAAGCGGGCACAAAAAGCCGCCGGTCAGCCCACCGCCCGCAGACCGGCCCACAGCTCCAGCGCGAGCCGGGTCACCCGCGGCACGAAGTCGGCACCCGCCACGACCGCCGCGGCCACGACGCCGGCCAGCAGCAGGACCAGCAGGGCCCGGGACGCGAGATGCGAGGGCGGCATGACGGGGCTCCCCTTCAGACCGTGATGCCCTCGCCGGCCAGCAGCCAGCGGAGCGGTTCCAGAGCGGTGCCGGCGCCGTCGGGCGTACGGGTCATCGAGGAGACCACGAAGACCCGGACGTGGCCGAAGTCGCGGCGCGCGCTGAGCAGCAGGTTGTCCAGCCCGCGCGCGTGCAGCCACACCGCCGGGTCCGCCTCGACGCGCAGCCCCAGGCCGCCGGGGAGCCGCTGCAGCAGGTCGGCCTTGGAGATGACGAAGGCGAGCCGGCGCCGGCGGGTGTCGACCCCCGCGGCGCGCAGCCGTTGCACGGTCGCGTTGTAGGACGCCTCGGCGTCGTGCGGGGACGCGTTGGCCTCGATCAGCGTCGCGTCGAGGGGGCCGGTGAGCCGGTCGCGGACGTCCGGGACCGAGAACGGGTCGAGCACGAACATCAGCGTGCGCGCCTGGTCGAGATAGGACAGCTGGGCGTTCTCGCCGGGCGTGACCAGCAGTTCCCCGGCGGCGTCGAAGATGTGCACGAGGGCGTGCCGGCGGCCGGTGTCGAGCCCGAGCGTGGTGGCGATCGGGCTGCCGCGGGCCGTCTTGGGGACCGGGCGGCCGCCGTCGAAGTCGGCCTTGTGCTCGAGGTACGTCTTCTCGCTGCCCCGGTCGGCGAAGAACGCCCGCTCGCCGGTCGTCTCCTTGAGCAGCACCAGCCCCGCCGCGATGAGCCGGGTCTTGCCCGCCATCGTGGCGCCGAAGACGGGGATGCGGACATCGGTGGCGACGGCGGCCCCGGCGTGCAGGCCGGTCCCGCAGCGCTGGCACACCGGCTCCAGGAGGCGTGAGGCGCGCAGCACGGTGGTGGGCAGCAGGCGGTCACACCCGCAGCGGCGCCACAGCACGCCGAGCTTCCCGGGCCGGATGTCGCGGTGCAGTTCAAGACAGACGCAGCGGTACGCGGGCAGCCGCGTCACGTAGTAGCACCGCGGGCACGACGCGGCCGCCAGGAACACCCGCTGCCACAGGGCATCGCCACCGCGCAGCACCCCGGCGAGGGCGCCGCCCGCGAGCCACGCGACGGCCGTGACCCCGGCGACGAGCGCCGCGCACACCAGCGCGCCCGCGAGCGCGCCGATCGTCAGGGTCACCAGGAACGCGAGGACCGCGGGCGCGACCGGCCACACCAGGAGCCAGGCGGCGAGCGGGACCCGGACGGCGAGCCGCAGGCAGAAGACCCAGGCGCCTCCCACGGCGCCGGCCACCCAGCGCAGGATCCCGGTCAGGTCGTGGCGGGCCTGCGCGGCGAAGTACGTGGGCCAGGCAGGGTCGCGGCGGGGCCGGCCGGGCGGCTGCGCGGGCCCGCCGATCGCGCCGGCCTGGAC
>CAKUMG010000995.1 GCA_934667465.1 uncultured Actinoplanes sp.
CGTCGAAGCCGCGGTCCTCGGTGGTCGCGCCGATGATCAGCCCGTCGCCGGCGTAGGGCACCAGGTAGACGTGCCGGCCGCGGACCAGCGCCCGCACCGTGCCGGCCAGCAGGTCCTCGGCGCCGGCCAGCCGCAGCACCAGCCCCTTGACCGGCCGCACCGGCAGCCCGGTCAGCGCCGCCGTCCCCAGCCCCGCCGCCACGACGACCCGCCCGGCCGGCAGCGCGTCCACCCGCGCCCTGGTGACCGCCGGCCCGAGCACCGTACGCAGCGCGGCTACCACCCGGCGCGGATCGACCTGATGATCGTCCGGCAGCAGCGCTCCCCCGCGGATCCGGGGCGACAGCGCGGGTTCCTCCTGCCGCAGCTCACTCGGCCGGCGCTCGTCGACCCGCTGCCCGACCGTCCGGGCGTAGCGCCATTCGCGCGCCGCCGCGGCCAGGTCGTCGCCGGTCAGGGCCACGGTCATCGCGCCGGTCCGGTCGTAGCCGAGGTCGTGCCCCGATTTCGCCGCGAGCTCGGCCGCGAAGCCGGGCCAGGCTCGGGACGACGTGACGAGCAGCTCGGTCAGCGCGTCCTGCCCGAATGCCGTCTCCCCGCCGGGGGCGAGCATGCCGGCCGCGGCGTACCAGGCGGCGTCCGCCTCGCCGCCGTCGAACACCGTCACCGCGAGGCCACGTTGTGAGCACCGCCACGCGATGCTCAGCCCGACGATGCCGCCGCCGATCACCGCGACGTCGCTCATGCCAGCGCCTTCAGCAGCCGGGTCACGGCGTCGGCGGGATCGTCGGCGCCGGAGATCGCACCGACGACCGCGATCCCGGTCGCCCCGGCGCGGACCAGCTCGGGCGCGTTGTCCACGGTGACGCCGCCGATGCCGACCACCGGCACGGGCGCCGCCGACCGCGCCACCGCGCCGATCCGGTCCGGGCCCAGCGGCGCCGGCAGCCCCGCCTTGGTCACTGTCAGGAAGGCCGGGCCCACGCCCAGGTAGGTGGCGCCTTCTCGAACGGCTGCCGCAGCGGTCTCGGGATCGCGGCACGTCGCGCCGAGCACCGCGGCCGGGCCGAGCACCCGGCGGGCAACCGAGACGGGCAGGTCGTCGGCGCCCACGTGCGCGCCGTCGGCCCCGACCGCCAGGGCCACGTGCAACCGGTCGTTGACCAGGCACATCACCCCGGCGGGGCGGCACAGCTCGACGACCGCGAGCGCCAGCTCGTAGGCGGCCCGGTCGGTGACGTCGTCCTCGACGCGCACCTGAACGGCGAGCCGGCCGGGCGCGCCGAGCCGGACGGCCGCCCCGACCGCCGCGGCGACGACGTCGAGCGGCCGGTGCCCGGGACGGGCGTCGGTGATCAGATGCAGACACGGGAAAGCAGGGTCCACAACGCACTCCTCCCTGCGCCGGCATGATCCGGATCAGGTTCGACGGTCGGGGGCCGCGACAGCCCCCCTCTCAGCCCGGTGCACCGGACTCCCGTGGGGTTGGTTCCGCGCCGACACTAACCCCGGCGCGGGCCTCGCGTAAAGAGGGGACTCAGCGGACGTCCCACACGGGCTCCGGCACCTCGACGACCTCGCCGTCGCCCTGGAACAGCACGAACCTGTCGAAGCCGCGGGTGAACCAGCGGTCGTGGGTGACAGCGATCACCGTGCCCTCGAACGCCTTCAGCCCCTCCTCGAGCGCCTCGGCCGACGCCAGGTCGAGGTTGTCCGTCGGCTCGTCGAGCAGCAGCACCGTGGCACCGGACAGCTCCAGCAGCAGCACCAGGAACCGCGCCTGCTGCCCGCCGGACATCGTGCCGAACCGCTGGTCGCCCTGCGCCGCGAGCTCGTACCGGCTCAGGGCCTTCATCGCGCCCGCGCGGTCCATCCCGGACCGGTGGTCGTCACCCCGCCAGAGGATCTCCACCAGCGTGCGTTCGAGCAGCTCGGGGCGGTCGTGGGTCTGCGAGAAGTGGCCGGGCCGCACCCGCGCGCCGAGCCGCGCCACGCCCTGGTGTGCCACATGCGCGAGCGGCGCGCCGTCGACCGGCTTGTTGTCGGCCTCGGGCGCGCTGCCGCCCGCCGCGAGCAGCCGCAGGAAGTGCGACTTGCCGGTGCCGTTGGCGCCGAGGACGGCCACCCGGTCCCCGTACCAGATCTCCAGGTCGAACGGGAACGTGAGATTCTCCAGCTCCAGCCCGCTGCACATCACCGAGCGCTTTCCCGTACGCCCGCCGCGCAGCCGCATCTGCAGCGACTGCTCCTTCGGCGGCAGCGGCGGGGCGCCCGCCTCCTCGAACTTGCGCAGCCGCGTCTGCGCCGCCTGGTAGCGCGACGCCAGCCCGTCGTTGAAGGCGGCCTTGTTCTTGAGGGTGAACACCAGCTCCCGGAGCTTCTCGTGTTCTTCGTCCCATCGCCGGCGCAGCTCCAGCATCCGCTCGTGCCGGTCGCCGCGCGCCTCGTGCCAGGAGGCGAAGCCGCCCGGGTGCATCCACGCGCCGCCGCCCTCGACCGCCACGACCCGGTCCGCGGTCTGCGCCAGCAGCTCCCGGTCGTGCGAGACGAAGAGCACCGACTTGGGCGACTCCTTCAGCCGCGCCTCGAGCCAGCGCTTGCCGGGGACGTCGAGGAAGTTGTCCGGCTCGTCGAGCAGCAGCACCTCGTCGCCGCCACGCAGCAGCAGGTCGAGCGCGAACCGCTTCTGCTGGCCGCCGGAGAGCGTGCGCACCGGCCGCGTACGGACCTGGTCCCAGGGTTTGTCCATGATCGACACTGCCACCGTGTCGAAGAGCACCTCGGCGTCGTAGCCGCCGGCCTCACCCCAGCCGGTCAGCGCGTTGGCATAGGCGAGCTGCGCCTTCTCCGACTCCGGCGACCGCTCCAGCGCGGTCGTCGCCGCCGCGAGCGCGGCACCGGCCTTCCGCAGCGGCGGCGCCACCAGGGACAACGCCAGGTCCTCGAGCGTGCGGTCGTCGCCGATCATGCCGATGAACTGG
>CAKUMG010000996.1 GCA_934667465.1 uncultured Actinoplanes sp.
GGAGACGAAGTCCCAGCCCCGGCGGAGGTCCGCCCACGGCAGGTGGGACGCCATCCGGCCGCGGCGGCCGTCGCCCGTGCGTACCTTGGCGTCCTTGCAGTCGACGTGGTAGATCCGGTCCTTGAACTCGAGGATGAAGTTGACCGG
The DNA here is from genome assembly GCA_934667465.1 of uncultured Actinoplanes sp. GTDB lineage: Bacteria > Actinomycetota > Actinomycetes > Mycobacteriales > Micromonosporaceae > Actinoplanes. Next base: position 148 of record CAKUMG010000996.1, read on the forward strand.
GTCCAGGTCCTGCCACACGAAGTGGGACGGGTCCCAGTTGAGGCCGAACGCCTCGCGGTGGCCGATCGCCTCGAGCGTGCGGCGCGTGGTCCAGTAGTCGTAGGCGATCTCGCTCGGGTGCACCTCGTGCGCGAAGCGGACGCCGACCTCGTCGAACACGTCCAGGATCGGGTTCCACCGGTCGGCGAAGTCCTGGTAGCCGCGTTCGATCATGGCGGGCGGCACCGGCGGGAACATCGCCACGGTGTGCCAGATCGAGGAGCCGGTGAAGCCCACGACGGTCTTGACACCCAGGCGGGCGGCGGCGCGGGCGGTGTCCTTGATGCGTTCGGCGGCGCGTTGGCGTACACCCTCGGGGTTGCCGTCGCCCCACACGGACGCCGGCAGGATGTCCTGGTGCCGCTCGTCGATCGGGTGGTCGCAGACGGCCTGCCCGACCAGGTGGTTCGAGATCGCGAAGACCTGGAGGTTGTGCTTGGCGAGCTGCTCGCGCTTGCGCTCGATGTAGTCGTCCTCGGCCAGCGCCCGGTCGACCTCGAAGTGATCACCCCAGCAGGCGATCTCCAGGCCGTCGTAGCCCCACTCCGACGCGAGCCGGCAGACCTCCTCGAAGGGCAGGTCGGCCCACTGGCCGGTGAAGAGCGTGATGGGTCGCGCCATGGTCATCTCCCCTGTTCGTCATATCCACGATCAAGGGGTTCCGGGCCGGGGCGAGGAACCGGCTGTCAGGCACGCCGAGGGGGACGTCGCGACCGTGCCGGGATTGCGCCTCCCGGTGCGGCCCACCCGTCCCGGCGGTGCCGACTCAAACTCTAGGTCCGGCCGCCGACCTCGACAAGCCAAACCCTTGATCCGTACGCCGCCACGGCCGCCCCGCGTCGTCGACGCCCCGTGCACCGCGGCACACCCGGAGCACTGCCGCACGCCGCCGGCATCGGCAACGCCCCGCCATCGGGGGCACACGCGGAGCACTGCCGCCATGGGGGGCGCACGCGGAGCACTGCCGCCATGGGGGGCGCACGCGGAGCACTGCCGCCATGGGGGGCGCACGCGGAGCACTGCCGGCATCAGGGGCGCACGCGGAGCACTGCCGCACAGAAAAGCCCGAAACACGGCCACACGGAAGAGCCCAGAACACGGCCGCACGGGAGCAGCCCGCAGTCAGCAGCGCAACCCGACCGGCGGGGAGAGGCCCAGATCGCCGAGCTCGCCGACGCCCTGCGGGTCCACGTCGACGTACTCGGTGCCGGGCTTGGTGCCGGCCATGAGGTGCCGGAGAGCGGTCCGCCACACGTCGGTGGTCGCGCCCAGCTCCGGCGGGAGCGTGGTCTGCCACGGCACCCGGTGCAGGATGCGCCACGGCCCGGGCGGGCAGTCGCGCAGCGCCACCGCGAGGTCCTCGACGTAGCCGTCGTCCGGGGTGGTGACGGGATGCGGGAAACCCTCCGCCACGTACGGCTGCAGGGCCTCCACCGCCGACGCCGGATCGTAGGCCTGGATCGCGGCGGCCACCTGCACCCGGATGACGGAGATGCCGGCACCGGCGAGGCGGTCCAGGTAGGCGACCGGGTTCTCCCAGGTGCACGCGAGGTTGGCCAGGTCGAGGCTGACCCCGAGCCGGTCCTTGTCGAGGCGCGAGAACGCCGCGGCGGCCGAGGCCGAGCCGTCGAGGACGTGGCCGGGTGCGGGCTGGAACCCGACCCGTACCGCCCGGCCGGTCTGCCACGCGACCTCGGCGAGCCCGCCGGAGAGCCGGCCCAGGATGCGTGAGCAGGACTTCTCCTTGGCGTCGTCCCAGCCGTCGCGCAGGCCGATGCCGAGGGTGGTGACCGCGCCGCGCTCGGCGTCGGCGGGGAGCAGGTCGACCAGGATGCGGGCCAGGTCGAGCGTGTACTCCAGGCGCGCCGGGCTGCTCCAGTCGGCCAGTTCGGCGCCCTCGCCGCCGCCCTCGGCGTACGGCACTCCGCTCAGCGTGTTGATCTCGAGCCCGCGGGCGTCGAGCTCGGCACGCAGCCGGGTGCGGGAGCGCGCGTCGATCGCGAGGGCGGCGGCGAGGGTGGGTGGCAGCCACAGGCTCACCCCGATGGTGTCCACGTCGAGGCAGGACCGGACGGTGGCGGCGTACGCGTCGAGTTGCTCGACGACGGCCGGCAGGTCGCGGGCGGGCCGCAGGTCGGTGCCGTGACTCAGATGGACGACCCGGCCGCAATGGTGGCGCAGACGCATCAGAATCCCTCCTGGAGCGGGGCGTCACCGGTGCAGGTGCACGTGCATCGGTTCGTGCTGCGTCCAGTATGGACCCTTTGGCCGCGGGTCACCGCTGCCCTCGTGGCGGGCCGACGGAATGCCATGACGCCTCCATCCGTGGGTTGGCTGCCCTCGGGTACGAGCCTCAACCGTCCCCCGGATCAGCGGGCGTACTCCCCGTGCGACGCCATGACCTGGCCCGACATGATCGACACGAACGGTGGACATTTATTCATGCCTATTGCTCGTACGCGGTTGAGCTGCGCCGAAGTGGACGGACGAGCACCGCGCAGCGTGATACTGGAGAGCGTTCTCTGTGCGCGATTTGCACACTCGGACACGCAATCTCCAGTCACACGTGCGAACGCACCCCGTGCATCTGCACAGGTCATATGCCCACCGGTAGCCGTCGCAACACGTCCAGCCACCACAAACCCCGGTCGGCCCCTCGGGGACATCACGACCGGCACGACTTCCCACGCACGAGAATCACCCGACAGAAGCCGGATCCGGGAAACGATCAACGGCGGCGCGGGCGACCGCGGGCGGGCGCGGGCCGGCAACGGGCGGGCACGGGACGGCAA
>CAKUMG010000997.1 GCA_934667465.1 uncultured Actinoplanes sp.
GCCCTGGACGGCCGTGGCGTTCCTGCTGGTCCCGGCGCTGTCGCTGACCGTCGCCGGTGCGGCCAACGCGTCCACGGACGAGCACGAGCACCCGGTGACCGGGCAGCTCAGCGTGGCGCAGCTCACCGGGCCCCGCGAGGGGGCGCCGGACGCGCGGTTCACCCTGACCGCGGCACGCGGCGAGATCCGGCTCGACTCCGGCCGTACGGTGCAGGGTCTGACCTTCAACAGCAGGTCGCCCGGCCCCGAGCTGCGCGTCCAGCGCGGCGACCTGGTCGAGGTGACGCTGGTCAACACCGACGTGACCGAGGGCGTGACGCTGCACTGGCACGGCGTCGACGTGCCGAACGCGGAGGACGGCGTGCCCGGCGTCACGCAGGACGCCGTCCTGCCGGGCGGGCGCCACGTCTACCGCTTCGTGCCGCCGCACACCGGGTCGTTCTGGTACCACACGCACCGCGACGGCGCCCTCAACGTCAAGAGGGGCCTGTTCGGCGCGTTCATCGTGGAGGACGACGCAGAATCAGACCTCGACCGTACGCTCTTCGCGCACGCCTGGCCCGCAGGCGACCAGGACATCGTCGCCCTCGACCGTGCGGATCGTCCCGGCAGGCAGGACGCCGAGGCCGGCAGCACGGTCCGGCTGCGCACGGTCAACAGCTCCGAGGAGCCGCAGCAGCTCGTCGTCGGGGGCACGCCCTTCACCGTCGCGGCGCTGGACGGCAACACCATCCAGGGCGCCACGCCGCTCGAGCCGGGGACCGGGCTGCTGCTGCCCGCCGGCGGCCGCTACGACCTCACCTTCACGATGCCGGCCGGGCCGGTGACCGTCGGCCTCGCCGGCACCCCGGACGCCGCGCTCACCCTGAGCCCCGGCGGCACCGCGACCGGCGCGCTGCCCGGCATCGCAGAGACGTTCGACCCCCTCTCGTACGGGTCCGGCACCGCCCCCGCCGGGGGCGGCCACCAGCGGACGTACGACCTGCGGCTCGACGACGGGTTCGGGTTCAGCCAGGGCCGGCTGAACTACGTGAGCAGCCTGATCAACGGGCGGCTCTATCCGGCCGTACCGTCGCTCGAGGTGTCCCGCGGCGAGCTCGTCAAGGTGCGCATCGCCAACCGTGGGATCGTCAACCACCCGTTCCACCTGCACGGCCACCGGGTGCGGGTGCTGACCCGCAACGGGGAGCCCGCGACCGGCAGTCCGTGGTGGACCGACACGCTCAACGTCGCGTCGGGCGAGCTCTACGAGCTGGAGTTCCTCGCGACCAACCCGGGCATCTGGATGGACCACTGCCACAACTTCGAGCACGGCGCGTCCGGCATGATCATGCACGTCGTCTACACCGGGGTGGGCTCGCCGTACTCCTCGGATCACGCCCCCGAATGACCGTCGTCCAGCAGCCCGGGGTGGTCCCGGAGCCTGCGGCGTGAGGTGATGCCGAGCTTGCGGAAGATGTTGCGCAGGTGGGCGTCGACGGTCCGCTTGCTGATGAACAGCCGCACTGCGATCTCCTGCGACGTGGCGCCCGCCGCGGCGAGCCGGGCGACGGCGAGTTCCTGCATGGTGAGCTGCTCGTAGGGCTCCGAGGAGCGCGGGCCGATGCGCTCGCCGGTGGCCCGCAGCTCCTCCGCGGCGCGCCGGGCGAAACCGTCGGCGCCGGAGCGGGTGAACAGCTCGTGGGCGGTGCCCAGGTGCCGGCGGCAGTCACGCCGCCGGCCCTGGCGCCGCAGCCACTCGCCGTAGAGCAGGTGCGCGCGGGCCAGATAGGTGGTCAGCCGCCCCTCGGAGAGCAGGTCGACGGCCTCGCGGTAGTGCTCCTCGGCCCCGGTCACCAGCCCCCGGCAGTAGGCGGCGATGCCCCGGGCCGGTGCGGTGCCGTGGGTGCCGGTGCGCTCGGTCAGGGCCGCGAGGGCCCGCGCGGCGGTCTCCGGCTCCTGGCACCGCACGGCAGCCTCCACCAGCTCCGGCAGGGCCACCCCGGCGAGGAACAGGTCGCGGTGCTCGACGGCCCGGCGGGCGGCCGCCAGCGCGGCCGGATAGCCGGCGAGCCCGTTGTGCAGGACGGACATCATCCAGTGCAGGTTGGTGACCTGCCCGCCGTCCGGCGCCGCGGCCGCCGCCCGGGCGAGCTCCTCCGCCTCCTCCCGGCGCCCGCGCAGGGCTGCCAGGTGCAGCCGGTGGTAGAGCAGCGGGGCGGCGCCGGTCGCGTCGGCGATCGCGGCCTCCTCGGCCGTGGCGGCGAGCGCCCGCCCGAGGTCGCCGGTCAGGGTGGCGTCGACCACCTGCTGCGCGAGCCCCAGCCGCAGCGTCAGCGGTGCCCCCGACTCGCGGCCCGCCTTGATCAGCCAGTCGGCGATGACGGCCTGGGTCTCGGTGTCCCACAGCTCGACGGCGATCATCGTGGCGAGGGCGGGGCGGCGGGTCCAGAGGCCGGGGAGGGCGGCGCGCAGCGTCGGCACCGCCGCGTCGTAGTCCCCGGCCGCCAGCGTGATCAGCCCGTCGAGCAGGTCGGGTGCCGGCTCCATCGCCTCGCGCGCCGCGCTCAGGACCTCGGTGGCGACGCCGCCGGCGCGGCCCACGAGCAGGCTCATCTCGAGCGCGTCCAGGAACGCCTCGCGGGCCTCCGTGCCAGTCAGCCTTTGCGCGGCGCTGACCATCAGCCGCGGGCCGGAGTCGTCGCCGCGGGTGAAGGCGATCCGGCCACGCAGCGCCTCGGCCCGGGCGAGCGGGCGCGGGCCGAGCGTCGCGGTCCCGAGCGTGGCGAGCAGCTCCGTGGCCTTGCCGGTGGTGCCGGCCTCCAGGTGGAGCTCGGCGGCCTCGAGGGTGCGCCGGACGCGGTGGCCCGGGTCGAGGGTCAGGGCGACGGCGCGCTCGAGGAAGGCGGCCGCCGCGGCGACACCGCCGCGGGCGCGGGCCCGGCAGGCGCACTGCTCCAGCTCGTCGGCGAGGCCGTCGTCGGGGCTGACGGCGGCC
>CAKUMG010000998.1 GCA_934667465.1 uncultured Actinoplanes sp.
GCGCCGTTCTCGCCGGTGCCGCCGCCGTGGCAGTGGCCACGACCGGCGCGCTCGCGCTCGACGTCGCGCCGGCCGCAGCCGCCGCCTCCGACGACCTGCTGCCCGCCGACCCGATCGCGCACCTGCTGCGCCGCGCCACCTACGGCGCCACCCCGGCGACGCTGGCCGAGGCCGCGAAACTGGGCGTCTCCGGCTGGCTGGACAAGCAGCTCGCGTACGCGTCGATCGCCGACCCGCAGCTCGACACGCTGCTCACCCGCCTGCCCCTGGCGAACGCCGACGTGGCGACCGTGCGGGCGAAGCTGCCGGTGCACTCGTACGAGGCGTTCGGCCAGCTCGGCCGCGCGACGGTGGCCCGCGCGATCTGGAGCAACCGGCAGCTGTTCGAGGTGACCGCCGCGTTCTGGGCGAACCACCTGCACGTCGCCGCGCCGTCGAGCGGTGTCTGGGACAGCCGTCCCGACTACGACCGGGTGCTCCGTACGCACACGTTCGGCCGCTTCGCCGACATGCTCAAGGCGTCGGCGCGGCACCCCTCGATGCTCACGTACCTCGACAACCGCTCGTCCACCAAGGCGCAGCCGAACGAGAACTACGCGCGCGAGCTGATGGAGCTGCACACCGTCGGGCTGATCTACAGCGAGGCGGACGTGAAGGCGGCGGCGAAGCTGCTCACCGGGCTGACCGTCACCAGCGCGGGCACGTACACGTACACGGCGTCGAAGCACGCGACCGGCGCCGTCAACATCCTCGGCTTCAGCCACGCGAACGCGACCGCCGAGGGTGGCGAGGCCGCCGCGCTGGCGTTCCTGGACTACCTGGCCACGCACCCGGCGACCGCCGAGCGGATCGCGACCAAGCTCTGCGTGCGGTTCGTCGCCGACGAGGCGCCGGCGTCGCTGGTCACCAAGCTGGCCAAGGTCTACCTCGACAACGATACGGCCGTCGCGCCGGTGCTGCGCGCGCTGTTCACGTCGCCGGAGTTCGCCGCGTCCACCGGTCGCAAGGTGCGCACGCCGTTCGAGGATCTGGCTGCGACCGTACGGGTGCTGGGTCTGGGCCCGGAGGCCTCGGGCGTCGCCGGTCTCGACGCGCTCTACAACGCGCTCGTCAACGCGGGCAACGCCCCGGCCCGCTGGAGCCCGCCGAACGGCTTCCCGGACGTGGCCGCGGCGTGGTCCTCGCCGTCGGCGTTCCTGCTGCGCTGCAACCTGCACCTGAACCTGGCCACCGGCTGGTACCCCAAGCAGCTCACCCGCCCCGCCGACCTGCTCAAGTCGCTCGTGCCCGTCCTGCCCGCCACGTACGGCGCGCTGGTCGACGCGCTCGCCGTCCGCCTGCTCGGCGCGAAACTTCCCGCCGCGCACACCGCCGCCGTGCTCAGCGTCGCGTCGAAGCTGCCGACCAGTTCTCTGACCAGTGCCGACAAGTCGCTCGCGGGCCACGTGCCCTACCTGGTGGCGCTGGTCCTCGACTCGCCGTCCTTCCAGCTGAGGTGATCTCCGTGAGCTGCAGCGACTACGCCATGTCCCGCCGGAACCTGCTGCGCCGCACCGCGGTGGCCGGCGGTGCCGCCGCGCTGACCGGCCTGGTCGGCGAGGGCCTGTCCACCCGGCTGGCCTTCGCCGCCGGCGCCTACACCGGCGACACCCTGGTGGTGCTGTCGCTGCGCGGTGGCTTCGACGGGCTGTCCGCGATCGCCCCGATCGGCGACCCCGACTACTACAAGGCCCGGCCCACGATCGCCCTGCCCAAGAGCACGGCGATCGGCGGCAACAGCATGTTCGGCCTGCACCCGGCGCTGGCACCGCTGCTGCCGCTGTGGAAGGGCGGCAAGCTCGCCGCGGTCCACGCCGTCGGCCAGCCGAACCCGAGCCGCTCGCACTTCGCCGCGATGGAGGAGATGGAAAGGGCGGCTGCCGGTACGAGCATCCGCACCGGCTGGCTCGACCGGATGCTCGGCGGCACCGGCGCCACCGGCCCGCTGGCCGGGGTCTCGCTGGGCGACCCGATGCCGTCGCGCCTGCTGGCCGGCCCCACCACCGACGTCTCCATGCTCACCGTCGACGGTTTCACCCTCGCCGGCGAGGCGGCGAAACGGCCCATGGCGGCCGCACTGCGCCAGATGTACGCCTCCGCTCCCCCGCTGCTCGCCGCCCCGGCCCTGGCCGCGGACGCCTCGCTGACCGCCACGGCCTCGGTACGCGCCACCGCCTACACCCCGGCGAACGGCGCCGCGTACCCGAAGACCGAGCTCGGCGCCGCCCTGCGCGACGTCGCCCGCCTGATCAAGGCGAACGTGGGCCTGACCGCGGCCGCCGTCGACTCCGGCGACTGGGACATGCACGAGGGCCTCGGCACCGCCACCAAGGGCCAGCGCATGAACGACAACCTCGCCGAGGTGTCCGAGGCCCTGGCCGCGTTCGCCACCGACCTCGGCCCCGACGGCCTCAACCGCGTCACCCTGGTCACGGTCAGCGAGTTCGGCCGCCGCGTCGCCGAGAACGCCAGCCGCGGCGTCGACCACGGCAACGGCAACGCCATGCTCGTCCTCGGCGGCGGCGTCCGCGGCGGCACGGTCTACGCCAACTGGCCGACGCTCGCGCCGTCCGCCCTCACCGACGGGGACCTCGCCGTCACCACCGACTACCGGGCCGTGATCGGCGAGATCCTCCAGCAGCGGTGCGGCTTCGGCTCCCTCACTGACGTCTTCCCCGGCGTCACCCCGACGTCGTTCGGGCTGGCCGCCGCCCGCTCCTGACGGCCTGTTCCCCGAACGGCTGAACGACCTTCGGGAACCACATGAGACGACTTAGGCTTTCGCTCCGATGGACACTGATGCGCTGGCGGCGGAGTTCGCGGTGAAGACGCGATCCCCGCTGTGGGAGAACACCGACCCGGAAGCCCTCGCCGGCTGGGTGCTCGGCGACGACGACGGGCTCGCGGCACTCGATTCTCTGCGGGACGGCGCTGAGG
>CAKUMG010000999.1 GCA_934667465.1 uncultured Actinoplanes sp.
AGACGTCGCCCACCCGGGACTCGTAGACCATCTCCTCGTCGAGCTCGCCGACCCGGGACGCCTTCTCCGAACCGGCCAGGAACACGCCGAACATGCCGCGGTCGGGGATCGTGCCGCCGCTGGTCACGGCGAGGCGCTGCGCACCGGGCCGGCCCGCGAGGGTGTCGGCGGACCTGTCCCAGACCAGGCGCGGCCGCAGCTCGGCGAACGCGGTCGACGGGTAGCGCCCGGAGAGCATGTCGAGCACCGCGTGCAGCGCCGAGTCGGGCAGCTCCGCATAGGGCGCGGCGCGGCGGACCAGCGCGGCCAGCTCGTCCAGGTGCCACTCGTCGAGCGACACCATCGCCACGATCTGCTGGGCCAGCACGTCGAGCGGGTTGCGCGGGTATTTCAGCTCCTCGATGGAGCCCGACGTCATGCGCTCGGCGACGACCGCGCAGGAGACCAGGTCGCCCCGGTGCTTGGGGAAGACCACGCCGCGCGACACCGCGCCGACCTGGTGCCCGGCGCGGCCGATGCGCTGCAGCCCGGCGGAGACCGACGGCGGCGCCTCGATCTGCACGACCAGGTCGACCGCGCCCATGTCGATGCCCAGCTCCAGGCTGGACGTGGCGACCACGGCCGGCAGCTGACCGGACTTCAGTGCCTCCTCGATCTGCTTGCGCTCCTCGCGGGAGACGCTGCCGTGGTGGGCGCGGGCGACCACCGGCGGCGCCCCGCCGGCCGCCCCGGCCTGTGCCATCATCTGGGCGGGCGGTTTTTTCGCAGGCGGCGGGGCCTCCTGCGACGAGCGCTCCAGCGCCAGCTCGTTGATCCGCGCGCAGAGCCGCTCGGCCCCGCGCCGCGAGTTGGTGAACACGATGGTCGAGCGGTGCTCGCCGATCAGGTCGAGCACGCGCTCCTCGACCGCCGGCCAGATGGACGGCGAGTTGCGCCCGGCGCCCGGGTCGTCGGCGTCGGGGTCGGGCCGCTCGTCGAGGCGGGTCATGTCCTCGACCGGGACCTGCACCTCGACCTCGATGGTCTTCGCACTCTTCGGCTGGACGATCTCGACGTCCTGCGCGCCGCCGAGGAACCGGGCCGTGTCCTCGATCGGGCGGACGGTCGCGGACAGGCCGATGCGCTGGGCCGGGCGGGGGAGCAGGCCGTCGAGCCGTTCCAGCGAGAGCGCCAGATGGGCGCCGCGCTTGGTGGCGGCGACGGCGTGCACCTCGTCGATGATCACCGTCTCGACGCCGCGCAGCGACTCGCGGGCGGCCGACGTGAGGAGGAGGAAGAGCGACTCGGGCGTGGTGATGAGGATGTCGGGCGGCGTGCGCGCGAAGCTGCGCCGCTCGTCGGCCGGGGTGTCGCCGGTGCGCATGCCGACCGTGATGTCCGGCGGGGGCACCCCGAGCCGGCCCGAGGCCTGCCGGATGCCGGTGAGCGGGGCGCGCAGGTTGCGCTCGACGTCGACGGCGAGGGCCTTGAGCGGGCTGACATAGAGCACCCGGCAGCGGTGTTTCGGGTCCTCCGGGGCGGGCTCGTGCGCCAGCCGGTCGAGCGACCAGAGGAAGGCCGCGAGCGTCTTGCCGGAGCCGGTGGGCGCCACCACGAGCGCGTTGCGCCGGGCGCCGACGGCCCGCCACGCGCCCTCCTGCGCCGAGGTGGGCGCGGCGAAGGCGGCCCGGAACCACTCCCTGGTCGCGAGCCCGAACTGCTCCAGCACATCCTGCATGCCCACCATGGTGCCCCGGGGGTCTGACATAAATCCCGGATCCGCCCGTCCGGACGGCCCATGGCTCCGAAGCATCGACAACGGGCACATTGATGGCAGCCGCTTACCCAGGGAGGGGACCTGTGATCAGGAGATTCGCGGTTGTGCTGCTGTCAATGCTCGCCGTCGCCGCCGTGTCCGCCGCGCCGGCTCGTGCCGCGGGCGCGGGATACGTCCGCCTCGCCCATCTTTCGCCCGACACCCCCGCCGTCGTCGTCTATCTGCGCGCCCAGTCCGGCTCGCCCGAGCCGCAGCGGTTCGACGGCGTTGCGTACGGTGCGCTTTCCGACTATCTGCGCCTGCCGGCCGGCGACTACACGGTCGCGATGCGCGAGGCCGGCGCCGCCGAGAGCACGCCGCCGGTGATCACGACCCAGGTCACGGTCGCGGACGGTGAGGCGTACACGGTCGCCGGGGTGGGCCGCTACGCCGACCTGGGGCTGCGTGTGCTGGAGGACGACCTGCGGCTGCCGGGGCAGGACGCTTCCAAGATCAGGATCGTTCAGGCGTCCGTACGTGCCCCCGTGCTCGACGTGGCCGGCCGCGACGGCCGTGAGATCGCCGACGCCGTCCGCTTCGCCACCACCACCTCCTACCGCGAGGTCGACCCGGGGAAGTGGACGGTGCAGGTCGCGCCGACGGGCGGCGGCAACCCGAGCGACCTGCCGTGCACGCTCGCGCCGGGCAACGTCTACTCGCTGCTGGTCCTCGACGACGGCAAGGGCGGCCTCGAGCCCCAGCTGCACCTCGACGCCGCACGCCAGGGCGGCATCCCCCTCGGCGGCGTGGAAACCGGCGGCGGAGGAACCGGCGGTGTGGAAGCCGTCGGCGGAGGAACCGACGGCGCGGTAACCGGTGAGGCAGGACACGCCATCACGGCTGCCGCAACCGGCGGGACCCTGGCGCTGATCGTCCTGGCGGCCACCCTGCTCACCATCCGCCGACGGACGTCAATGCGATGACGGTACGTGCCCAGGCGCGCAAGGCGTTGCTCCCGGTGACCGCGATCGCCGTCACAGCGGTGCTCGCGGCCGCGGGCTACGTCACGCTTCGTGCGCCCGGCACGCCCGCTCCCCGGGACACGCCGCCCGAGCCGGCACGCGCGGCAGGCGTACCGGCGATCAAAGATCCTTTTGCTCGTCGAGGAGAGCAGAAAGAGCAGCCGGCCGGCCCCCCGACCCGCCTCCGCATCGAGGCCGTCGGCATCGACAC
>CAKUMG010001000.1 GCA_934667465.1 uncultured Actinoplanes sp.
GGCTCAATCTGCGCTTCCCACCCACCGATCCGGACTTCACCGGCCGCGGCGTGGCCGAGGTGACGAGACACCTGTCCGGCATCGTGGGCCCGGGCGTCGCGGTCGGCATCGCGCACGTGGACGCGCCGCACCTGGCCGAGCGGGACCACCCGGACGTGACCGCGCTCCGCCGGGCCGCGCGGGCACAGGGGTACGCCGGGGAGTTCCTCCGCCGGCACGGTGCGGGCGACGGACGGTTCTACTTCCAGGCCGGGATGGCCGCGGTCGCGTTCGGCATCGGCGGGGACGGGCAGCACGGCCCGGACGAACACGCCGAGCTGGGCACGATCGCCCCGTACCGGGACGCGCTGCGGGAGTTCCTGCTGAGCGTGCGTTCGTAAAGTTCGCACCTCCACGGCCGATGGGACAGGCACGGCGGCCGGGGACGGTGGGGATGAACGGTAAGGCGGGGCACGGCGAAGTCGACGCCGGCTCGCTTCAGCAACGACGCACGGTCGAGCTGGTCTCGCTCGGTGTGCGCGTCTCCGGTGCCGACGCCCACCTGATCAACTTCGTGCTGATCGCGCCCGGTCCCACGCTGCACGGCCTCCCGGAGATGACCTGGGTGCTGACCGCCGTGCTGCTGTTCACGCTGGGCAGCATGCTGTCGCTGGTCGCGCTGCGCTGCCGGGCCCGGCGCGCCTACCGCGTGCTCAGCCTCGCCCAGATCCCGGTCGACCTGGTCAGCGTGCTGCTGCTGGTCTACGGCACGTCCGGCGACCCGCGCGCGGGCCAGGTCTGGGCGCTGCTGCTGGTGCCGATCCACGGTGCCGCCTACCGGGCCGACCTGCGCGGCGCGTTCGTCAGCGGCGCCGGAGCGATCGCCGGGCTGCTCGGCATCGTCGCGCTCCGGGCGCCGGACTGGCTCTCACCCGGCGACGGGCTCGGCCTTCCGGTCATCATCGGCGTGCTGCTCGCGCTGACCCTGCTCACCGGGCTGCCGGCCAGCAACGCCAACAAGCGGATCCAGGCCATGCGGGACGCCAAGGCCGCGCTCAGCTACCAGGTGCACCACGACGCGCTGACCGGCCTGGCGAACCGGACCCGGCTGCACGATTTCGCCCGGCAGGCGATGGCCGACCGGCGGGAGATGGCCGTGCTCGCGCTCGACCTGGACGGCTTCAAGCAGGTCAACGACACGCTCGGGCACGCGGCCGGCGACGAGCTGCTCAAGGTGGTCGCGGCCCGGCTGCTCGCCCAGGCCCGCGACGACGACATCGTGGCCCGGCTCGGCGGCGACGAGTTCGTGATCGTGCTGTCCGGCGCGGACGCGGGCGTGGCGGCCGAGGTGGCCCGGCGCTGCATGGACGCGGTCGCGCAGCCGATCCAGCTGATGGGCGAGACCGTGTACGTCGGCACCAGCATCGGCTTCGCGACCACGGTCGGCGACGGCATGGTCGGCGTGCCGGGGACCGCGAGCTTCGGCCGGCGCGACTTCGACGGCGTGCTGCGCGCGGCCGACGCGCACATGTACACGGTCAAGGCGAACCGGAAGCAGGACCCGGCCCGCGCGCTCCCGGCCGGCCCGTCCGCCGAGTCCGAGGCGGCGCGGCGCGGCCGGCACCGCGCCTCGCCACCGGCGTACCCACCGGCCTACCCGCGCTGAGGCGGCGTCCCTCATGTCGTGTCGCCACGACATGAGGGACGGCGGCGTCTCAGGCCTTGAGCGCGGCGGCGACCGCGTCGGACAGCGACGTGGTGGGCCGGCCGCTCAGCCGGGACAGGTCGCCCGTGCCGGTGTGCAGCGCGCCGCGCGCGATGTTCGCGTCCACGTCCGCGAAGAGCGCGGCCACCGGAGCCGGCATGCCGAACCCGGCCAGCGCCTTCTCGAACTCCGCCACCGGCAGGTCGCGGTAGACGACCTCGGTGCCGGACTGCGCGGTCACCTCCGCGGCCAGCTCGGCCAGCGTGATCGGGACGTCGCCACCCAGCTCGTACGCGACGCCGGTCGGCCCGTCCGAGGTCAGCACCGCGGCGGCCGCGGCCGCGTAGTCGGCCCGCGAGGCCGCGGAGATCCGGCCCTCGCCGGCCGCACCCAGGATCGCGCCGTTCTGCAGCGTCTGCGGGAACTGGCCGGTGTAGTTCTCGAAGTACCAGCTGTTGCGCAGGAACACGTACGGCAGCCCGGACTCCTTGATCGCGGCCTCGGTCGCCTTGTGGTCCGCGGCCAGGTCCATCTCCGTGGTGTCCGCGTTGACGATGCTGGTGTAGGCCAGCAGGCCCACGCCCGCGGCCTTCGCGGCGTCGACGACGGCCAGGTGCTGGGCGACGCGGTCGCCCGGCTCGCTGGAGACCAGCAGCACCTTCGTCGCACCCTGGAACGCGGCGGCCAGCGTGTCCGGCCGGTCGTAGTCGGCCTCGCGCACCTGCACGCCGCGCGCGGCGAGGTCCGCGGCCTTCTCCGGCGTACGCGCGGCGGCGACGATCTCGGGCGTCACGTCGGTGACGTTCTGCAGGATCACGGAATCTCCCCGGTGAACGGTGGCGTCTGCTCGTTGATCGGGCTCACGAAGTCGGCCGGCGCCCAGTCCGCGTCGGCGGGCGGCGACACGGTGAGCGTCCAGGTGGCCAGTGAGGACGGGACCTCGACGCCGCTGTCGGTCACGTCGACGCCGGTCAGCAGCGCGCGGGCCCGGTCACGGAATGCACCGGCCAGGATCAGCGCGGAGTGCGACGCGCGGACCGACTCGCAGATCGAGGTGAGCGTGTCGTGCCGCATCAGCGTGGCCTTGCCGTGCTCGTAGACGGCCGCGTAGACGTTGCCCGCTCCCGCGTTGCGCAGGCAGAGCACCGGCAGCTCCGGCTCCGGCGCGGCGGTGAACGCCAGCTCGCGCAGCCCGTGGATGCCCACCAACCGGCGGCCGAGGCTGAAACCCCGGCCGTTCGCGTACGCCTCGCCGGCGCGCACCGAACTGAGGTTCCCCGGCCC
>CAKUMG010001001.1 GCA_934667465.1 uncultured Actinoplanes sp.
ACCTGCGTAGTCCGGCACGAGCCACGCGCGGCGGCCCACCTGCTCACCATCGGCGCGGCGGTGCCGGCACCGCGGCCCCCGGACGCCGGCGAGCTGCTGCTGGTCCTGGAGGAGCCGCACGCGCCCGGCCCCCGGATCCGGGTGGACGGGCCGGTCGCCGGCCCGACCGCCGCGCAGCTCACGAACGACCTGCAGAGGCTCACCCGCAACGGCACGCGCGCGCTGACCGTGGACCTGACCGGGGTGTCCGTGCTGTCCAGCGCGGGTGTCCACGCGTTGCAGCACGCGCTGCACCGCAGCCACGGCCACGGCACCGCCCTGCGGCTGGTCGCCGCCCCGGGCAGCGCCGCGCAGCACGTCCTGACCGTCGCGGCCCTCCCGCACGCCAGCGCCTGATCCCGTACGGCCGCAAGGTCTTGATCTGAAACCCGCAGCGCCGATAATGCCTGGGTGATTGATTCATCGCAATGTGTCGATGTCCAACCGCCGCCGACAAGACCGGCCACCCGCAAGCGCACGCTGCTCGCCGCGGCACTCACCGGTGTTCTGACCGGATCGCTCCTGCTGACCGCCCCCGCCACCGCCGCCCCACCCGCCGGCGCGCCCGGCGGCGCGTTCGCGGTCCTCGACCCGCAGCAGTGGGCGAACCCCGACGCGATGACCTGGGCGGACTACGTCCGGCCGCCGGGGACGACGTGGAACGACCCCACCCGTACGGGATCGGTCCGCAACTTCGACATCGCCCTCGTCACCGTCGACTACCCGGACCAGCCGTTCGTGGTGACCCAGCCGCCCGGCTCGACGATCTTCGGCAACCCGCAGCCGGCCGTCAGCGGGCTGGACCGCTCGGAGGTGCCGGACTACTACCGCGACCTGCTCAACAAGCCCGGCGACCTGAACCGCGGGCACACGCTGCACGAGTACTGGATGGAGGACTCCGGCGGACGCTTCGGCGTCGACCTGACGGCGCACGGCGCGTACGAGATGCCCCATCCGGCGTTCGAGTACGGCATCACCAACGACATGAACCCCGGCATGTGCCCGGCCGGCTCCACCTGCAACCGCAACCTGCGCACGGATGCGCTCGGCGCGTGGCGCGCCGACATCGGCGACGAGGCCGCGGAGGCGTACGAGCTGGTCTTCATCCTCTCCGCGGGCCAGGACGAGTCGTCGACCTGGCAGGAGTTCGGCGAGATGAAGTTCCCGGCGAAGGAGGAGGTCACCGAGCCCTTCGGCCCGCCGGTGGAGGGGCAGCCCAACCATGCCCGGACGCGCTATGTGGAGTGGACGTCGTGGGCGTCGGCCGCCACCATCTGGCCGAACGCCGGCGGCGGGTCGTCGACGCAGGCGGAGAGCTCGGGCATGGGCGTCTATGCGCACGAGCTGAGCCACCTGCTCAGCATCGGCGACAACTACAACAATCCCTACGGTACGCCGCTGCGGCGCGCCTACACGGGGCCGTGGTCCATGATGTCGCGCGGCTCGTTCAACGGACCCGGCGGCCCGCACTCGCGCTGGCAGATCCCCGCGGTCCAGGGCGGCTCGATGGGCTCGCTGCACACGCTGCGCGACAAGCTCAAGATCGGGCTCACCGGCGAGGAGAGCGTGCTGCGGCTCTCCCGCGAGGCGCTCGCGGACTCGGGGCTCGTCATGGCGCGGATCACCGCCCGCGCGGTCGCGCCCCGGGCGGGCGAGCTGACGGGCCTGAACATCGCGATGGACGCCGACGACTCCCCCGCCTGCACCGTGGCCGAGGACGTGCTCTGCGACGGCGGCGGCTACAACAACTACACGGTCGAGGTCATCGACCGGATGGGCGCCGACTCGTTCACCCCCGACTCCGGGGTGATGCTGAGCAAGACCAAGAACCAGGACCGCCAGCCGTTCCAGTGGACGATCGACGCGAACCCGCAGGACCTGGACCTCACCGACTTCCAGCGCCCCGACGGCACCACCGCGAAGATCACGATGGGCGACTACCGGCAGCTCGTGGACGCGCTCTTCCACGCCGGGACGCGCTCCGGCAGCGAGTACGAGTTCGTGGACGAGGCGAACCGGCTGCACTTCTACGTTCTGGATGTACGCAGGTCACGCGCGGGTGAGTTGTCGTACACGGTGGCCGTCCGGTCGCTGGACGGCGCCGGGGCCGGCACCCGCGGGCTGACCCTCGGGCCGGGGCTGCCGGCCGGTGGCGGGCGGCCCACCGGCACGGGGGTGACCTGCTCGTTCCCGCTGAAGAACACCGGACGGTACGCCGCGGGAGCGCAGGAACACCCGGAGGACGTCACGCCGTACCTCGCCTCCGACGTCTATCGGCTCTCGGCGACCGTCAAGGGCCGCGGCTGGCGGGTGGAACTGCCCAACGCGCTGGCCACGGCGGCGAACGGCGCCACCACGACCGCGCGCGTCGCGGTAGGGGCCACGGCCGGGGCCGCGCCGGCCGGGCTGGTGACCCTGACGGCGACGTCGGAGTCCGACCCGCGCCGGAGCGTCAGCCGGCAGTGCCTCGTCCTCAAGTACTGACCCCTGGGCTCCCACTGCCCGTCGCCGCAGCAGCTTCGCGGCGACGGGCAGCACCCCCAGGCACGCCGCCCCGATCGAGGAGAGCAGCACCGTCATGCCGCCCGCGGTCGCCGAGATCGAGCCGGCCGTGGCGAACGCGCCGACCCAGACGACCGTGCCCAGCGCCGACCAGGCCACGAAACGCCCGAACGGCATCCGGACACTGCCCGCCACGATCGGCACCACCGCGTGGATCACGGCCACGAACCGGGCCGCGGCCAGCGCGGGGCCGCCCCGGGCCCGCAGGTACTCCTCGGCGCCGTCGAAGCGGGCCGCGCCGATCCGGTGGCCCAGCCGCGAGTGGCGCAGCCGGGGACCCAGCGCGCGGCCCGCCGCGTACCCGAGGATCTGACCGCCCAGCGCACCCGCCGTGCCGACCGCGACCACCAGCGCGAAGC
>CAKUMG010001002.1 GCA_934667465.1 uncultured Actinoplanes sp.
GAGGAGGGCACCGCGATCGTGGGCCGCGCCCGCACCGCGTTCGAGGCGATCGGCGCCGCGGTCGAGGACATGGGCGCGCGGATCAACGCGATCGCGGAGGCCGGGCAGCGCATCGCGACGAGCGCCGGCGCCGTGTGGCGCCAGCGCCCCGATCCGCTTACTGCGCCGGGGTGAGGCCCGCCGGCGTCGCGGTGGCGGTGCCCGGGGTAGCGGGGGTGGCCAGCATCGCGCCGGCCTGGGCGGCGGCGTCCGCCTGGGTGGCCGCCGTCTGGGCCGCGCTCGCCGGTGCCAGGGAAATGCTCGGCGGCGGAGCATTCGCGGCCAGGGTCGCGGCCACGGCTTCGGCCTGCGTCCAGGCGGCCGCCTGCGCGGAGCCGAGGTCGGTGACGGGCGGTCCGGTGGTCGCGGCGGTCGCCGCCGCGGCCAGGGCGACGGTCGTGACTTCCGGGGTCCTCGTCTCGGATGTGTCTGCCGTTGCCGCCGGTTCCGTCGGAACCGGGGTGACGCTCGCCGGCGAAAGAGGCTGCGCGGGCTGCACCGGCTCGGCCGGCGTCTCGGCGCGCTCCCCGGCGGGACGCTCGACGGGCTGGTCCTGCGGACGGTCACCCACCGCCCGGTCCTGCGGACGGTCGCGCACTGCACGGTCCTCGGGACGGTCGCGGACTGGCCGGTCGCGGACGGGACGGTCCTGGGCGGCGTCGGTGCGGGGGCGGTCCTCGGCGGCACGCTGCTGATCGGGGCGCTGCTGCACCCGGTCCTGGGCGGCGGCCCGGCTCTGCGCCGCGCGGCTCTCGGCGACCTGGTTGAGCACGCGTTCCTGGGCCGCCTGGTTCTGGGCGGCGCGCAGCTGCAGCCGGTTGTCGGACACCCGCTGCCACGCGCGCTCGCGGGCGGCCTCCTGCACCGGCCGGTCGGCCCGGGCCGCGGGCTTGTCGTCCGGCTTGCGGTCGAGCTCGGCGGACAGTGCGGAGCCGAAGGCCTCGCCGCCGTCGCCCGGGCGGGCGGGCTTGCGGCGGGGCAGGTCGGGCACGGCGCGGTCCGGGCCGGTGACGGAACTCGTCATGGGGCGTCCCCTCGTACGAACTGCGCTCAGCCGCCCAGTGCGGCGAGGGCCTTCTGAACCTTCGGCACGTACGCCTGGGTCTCGGCGAACGGCGGGATGCCCCCGTACTTGTGCACGTTGCCGCCGCCCGCGTTGTAGGCGGCCAGCGCCAGGGGCAGCGACTTGAACTCCTTCAGGTGGCTGGAGAGCAGCTTCGCCGCGCCGTTGATCGCCTGCTGCGGGTCGAAGGAGTTGTCGACGCCCAGGCCGCGGGCGGTGGCGGGCATGAGCTGCCTGAGCCCCTGCGCGCCGGCCTTGCTCACGGCCTTGGGGTCGTAGCCGGACTCGACCTTGGCGACGGCGGCCAGCAGCTTCGGGGAGACACCGTGCTTGGCGCCGGCCTTGAGGAACATGTCGCCGTACGGGACCCCGGCCAGCGAGCCGGAACTCTGCAGGCTCGCCGGGCGGACGGCGGCGGCAGCGGCGGTGGCACCCGCGGCGCCCGTCTCGGCGCCGCCCACCACGCGGCGGATGTGGGTCGGGGTCTCGTACACCGATTGGATCTTGACGACGTCGCCCGGCTTGGGCGCGGCGATCATCTTGTTGTTGCCCAGATAGATCGCGACGTGGTCCACCGGCGAGTTGAAGGCCAGGATGTCGCCGGCCTTCGCGTTGGCCAGGCCGCCGCTCACCCTGGTGCCGGCCTTCGCCTGCTCGCCCGAGGTGCGGGGCAGGTCGACGCCGAGATCCTTGTACGCCCGCTGGACCAGCGAGGAGCAGTCGAGCCCCTTCGCGGGGTTGGTGCTGCCGAACACGTACTTGGTCCCGAGGTACTTCTTCGCGGCGTCGACCACGGCCTGCCCGGTCACGCCCGGGGACGCCACGGGCGTGGTGGCGGCGGCGCCGGTGGCCCCGGCCAGTGCGGCGGCGAACTTGGTGCCGCCCGCGGCCGTCGCGGTGGTGCTGGTGGATCCGGCGAGCCCGAGCTGCGTGCGCAGCTCCGACATGCGGTTCAGCACACCGTCAACGCCCCTCATGCGCGGCTCCCGTCGTCGTCGGCCCCCTCGCCATCGAGTTCGGCCGGTTCACCGGGCGGCTTAGCGCCTTCCTCCGGATGCCTCGAGCCGGTCAGCAGCCGCTCGCGGGCGGCCCCGATCGACTCCCGGGCGTCGGTCAGCTCGATCGGCGTCCGGCGGGCCGCCACCGCGTTCACCGCTTCCCGGGCCGCCTCCTCGCGCTCGGCGGCCGACCGCCGGTCCAGGGCCGACCCGGCTCCGGTGCGCAGGACGCTGCCGCGCTCCTCGGCCGTCTCCACCCCGCGGGCGGCGTTGCGTGCCTTGGTGGTCACGGCGATCTCGTCGATGTTGTTCTGGTCGACGGTCAGGTCGTGCTGCTTGACCATCTCCGCGTGCCGCTCGGCCATCAGCTCCACGGCCCGCCGGCGCCGCGCGGCGTCGGCCAGCTCGGCGACCCTCTCCTGGGTCCGTTCCTCGGCCTCGCCGACCAGTTTGTGCGCCCCGATGAGGCTCTGCGCCAGCGAGTGCCGCGCCACCATCGACGCCACCATCGCCCGGGCGGTGCCCTCGGTCGGCGCGTCCGCCCCGGTCAGTTCGAGTTGCCGGCGCTTGACGAGCGCCTGCGCCTCCCGGATCTCCTGCCGGGACTGGATGACCGCGCCGCGGGCGGCATCCTCCTGGGCCTTGCGCGCACGCAGCACTGGCCCGAGCCGGAACAGCCGATTCACGAGACCTCCCTCGTAGTGCCGACACCTGCACGGTCGGCGCGGCGCCCGTACCGCTGAGGTTCTGCACCCGACCTGCAACCCGTCGCGTCACTCCCTCAGCAGGGGCATCCCTGACATCTGGGAGTTTTCCTCACATCGCAGGCGTCACTGCGGGATCATCAGCGGGTGGAAGG
>CAKUMG010001003.1 GCA_934667465.1 uncultured Actinoplanes sp.
GACCAGGGCGACGGTGACCAGGGCGGCGACGGCGGCGACCAGGGCAACGGTGGCAACAACGGCGGTGGCCAGATCGACGGCGGCAACAACCAGCCCTCCCCCGGGGTGACCGCCCCGAACACCAACACCGGCACCACGCCCCCGAAGAAGCCGACGGTCACCATCCCGGACGACGACGAGACCGAGGCCGCGCCCAAGCCGGACAAGAACACCGGCGGCAACGAGAACGACAACGCCGGCGACAACAGCGGCGACAACACCGGTGGCGACGCTGCGACCGACGAGAAGGACGACAGCGACGAGGCGGAGACCCCGGCGAAGAACGTCGCGGGCGCCACCCCCAAGGCCAGCAAGTCGACGCAGGCCGCCGCCGCGGGCGGCAATGACGACACCGGTGCCCCGGACGCCGACCAGGAGCAGACCCAGACGGTCGAGGACACGACAGTCGCGGGCGACGTCCCGTCGGGCAACAAGCTCGCCCTCACCGGCGCCAACGTCATGGTGGTCAGCCTCGGCGGCGCCGTCCTGATCCTCGGCGGCTTCCTGATCCTGTCCGTGACCCGGCGCCGCCGGGCCGGTCAGCAGGACTGAACGGACGCCCGGGCCCGCGTGCGGGCCCGGGCACCCGTACCCCGGTTTCCCCGCGTACCGGAAACCGGCACGAACCCCGGACCGTTCCCCCACGGTTCGGGGTTCACCTCGTTCCGGGAACGGCGAGCCGTTCGGCCCCGGTGCGGGCTGCGCGGCGCCGGGCCGGTTAATGTCAGGCGATGAAAGCTCTGGTGGTACGCGGTGGCTGGGACATCCACGAGCCGGTGGCCTGCACCGACCTGTTCACGGACCACCTCGAGGCGAACGACTTCACGGTGGAGTTCGCCGACACCCTCGAGGTCTACGACGACGCCGAGAAGCTCGCCGACGCCGACCTGATCGTGCAGTGCTGGACCGAGGGGCGGCTCACCGAGGAGCAGGAGCGCAATCTCGTCGAGGCGGTCCGCGACGGCGCCGGCTTCGCGGGCTGGCACGGCGGCGTGCTCGCCACCGCGTACGACTCGCCCGGCTATCAGTACATGGTCGGCGGGCGTTTCCTGCACCACCCGGGCGGCTTCGTCGACTACGAGGTCACGATCGCCTCGAAGCACCCGGTCGTGCAGGACATCGACGATTTCCGGGTACGCACGGAGCAGTACTACTGCCACGTCGACCCCACCCTGCACGTCCTGGCCACCACCACGTTCACCGGCGAGCACGGCGCCCCGGAGACGGCCGGCGCCGTGATGCCCGTCGTCTGGCTCCGCCGCTTCGGCCGCGGCCGCGTCTTCGTGTCCACGCTCGGCCACGGCCCCGACGACCTCCTGGTCCCCCAGACCCGCACCCTCACCGAACGCGGCCTCCTCTGGGCCGCCGCCGCCTGACCGGCCCCACCCCCAGCGCTGCCACGCCGCCGCACGCCCAACCGGCTGCCCGCCGCGCGGCTCGGCGTCGTTCAGCCGCACACCGCGCAGGCCGCCCTTCGCGCTGCCCGCCGTCGTCCGGGACAGGTCCTCGCGGCCGGGGTGACGTTTGCGCGCCGGCGGGCGGGGCACTTCGGCCCGCATGCCAGGGTGGTTGCAAGCCGGAGCGTGGGGCCTGCTCGCCGGATCGGCGCTGCTGGCCGGGGCGGCGACGGGCTACCTCACGCGCGTACCCCGCAAGGTGATCGCCTCCGTGATGGCGTTCGGGGCCGGCGTGCTGCTGTCCGCTGTCGCGTTCGAGCTGATCGGCGAGGCGCACGCCCAGGCAGGCCTGCTCCCCACCGCGGCCGGCGCCCTGGCCGGCGCGGTCGTCTACACCGCCTGCAACGTGCTGCTGGCCCGCCGCGGCGCCCGGCACCGGAAACGGTCCGGAACCCAGCAGCCGTCCGAGGCGGACCAGGGCGGCTCCGGCTCGGCGCTGGCCGTCGGGGCGCTGCTCGACGGCGTACCCGAATCGATAGTCATCGGCACCAGCCTGCTCGGCGGCGGCAAGGTCAGCATCGTCACCGTGGTCGCCGTCTTCCTGAGCAACGTCCCCGAAGGCCTGTCGAGCGCGGCCGGCATGCGCCGGGCCGGACGCTCCCGCGCGTACGTCTTCGGCCTCTGGACCGGCATCGCCGTGATCAGCGCCCTCGCAGCGGTAGCGGGCTACACCCTCCTGGGCGACGCCCCACCCGCCGTCCTCGCCACCATCACCGCCCTCGCCGGCGGCGCCATCCTCGCCATGATCTCGGACACGATGATCCCCGAGGCCTTCGAGGACGCCCACCTCCTCATCGGCCTCATCACCGTCGCCGGCTTCCTCCTCGCCTTCGCCCTCTCCCAGGCCGGCTGACCCCGCCGCAGCCGGCCGGCCCTCACCGATCACCACGGAAGAAGCGAGATCATGCAGGTTCGGAGAGCGGACGGAACCGGCGAGCTCGAGTTGAGGGGAACATCGGCCGAGCTGGCGGGCCTGGCTTCGGGGATGCACGCCGGCATGGTGACCTCGGTGCTTGCTACGACCGGTGATCCTTCGCCTTACGGTCGGCTGGTGGCGCGGATGCGCGTCACGCGCACGTCGGGGCCGGTGATCATCAAGTACGACGTGGCAGCCGATCTGCTGGACGTGCGGGGTGGTGGAGATCAGCTGGCGCTGCTGGCTCTCAACATCGAAGGGGTGGCCGAAGAAGGGGATCCAGAATCTCACCTTCATGTGGACTACTACCCGGATCACGACTACTTGGCGGAAGCGTCTGACCCCTTGGTGGTGACGCTCGATTCCCCGTCCGCTTGAAGGTCGTCGGGCTGGGTGAGCCGCGTCGGCGCCGAGCACGGCGAAGCCCGGCCGCGCGGCGGAGCGGGGCCGGGCTGGTCTACCGGGTGGCTCAGCCGTCGAGGCGCTTGAGGACCTGGGTTGCGAGCTGGTGGATGGCGTCGGTCTGGGCGGGTTCGAGGGCGTCG
>CAKUMG010001004.1 GCA_934667465.1 uncultured Actinoplanes sp.
CTGCACAACGACGGCGACGTACCCGTCCGGGTCTCCCGCGTCGAACCGGTCCTGCCGTCCTTCGCGGGCGAGACCGCCGTCGACACCGACACGCTGCTGCCGCCGGGCGGGCTGCGGGTCGATGTCCCGGTCCCGTACGGCACCGGGCAGTGCGCCGCGACCGCCGCCGCGTCCCACGTCGTCGTCCACGCGCGCGCCGAGGGGGCCGAGGAGTGGCAGCGCCTGACGGTGGCCCTGCCGCACCCGAACCCGCTGCTCGGCCGGCTGCTGGCCGCCGACTGCGCCACGCAGCGCGTACGGGAGAGCGTCTCGCTGTCCTTCGGCCCGTGGCAGGACCTCGGCCCGCGCGGCCTGCGCGGCACCCTGATCGCCGACCGCACCCCCGCCGCCACCGGCCCGGTCCGGATCGAGGAGGCCGGCGGCAACGTGATGTACCGCTTCGCCTTCGCCCGCAGGCCGCCCCTGGCCGAGCTGACCGCCGCCGCCCCGCGCGCCGAGATCCCGCTCACGGTGGACCCCCAGCGCTGCGACCTGCACGCGTTTGCCGAGGTCAAGAAGCCGTACGAGTTCCCGGCCCAGATCTCCCTGTCCGGTGCCGGCCCGCTGCCCACCACGATCCCGGTCACCGGCGCCGACCGCGCCGCCCTCGACGCCATGCTCCGCCGCCTCTGCGGTGTCCCCGCCGCCGGCACCTGACCCGCCGCCCCGGGCGGCGACCGCGGTCAGCGGCCTTGCGCGGCGTCGTCGAGGTATCCCTCGAGGTGGCCGTCGCCAGCGGCCTCAGCGTTGAGGCCGCCGGCACTCTCCCACGCGTCGGGCATGCCGGTATGCACCTCGACGCGCGGTCCAGCTGCAGGTCGGGCTCATGGAAAGCGCCTTCAAGCAGTCAGAACATCGACGTCATACTCCTGAATGTGACTGTCACGGGTCACCAGTGTCAGTCCTTCGAGTTGAGCTTGAGCTATCAGGATGCGGTCGAAGGGGTCGCGGTGGTGCATCGGCAACCGTCCCGCCGCCATCCCGTGCTCGGCGGTGATGTTCAGGGGCCGGAAGCCGCTGTCGCGTATCTGCTCGGGCAGGTCGGGCGGGTCGAGCTTGCCGAGCGCTTGTTTGATGGCGACTTCCCATACCGTTGCTGAACTGACGTAAACGTCGAGTTCCTGGTCCAGGCGATCCTTTATCTCATCGGCAAGGGTGGGATCGTCCGTGAGCCACCAGATCACGATGTGGGTGTCGAGGAGAAGGCTCATGGTGCGAGCCCGAAGTCATCGGCGATGCTTTCGTTGACCTCGGTCGAGTCCCAGTCCTCGGAAGCGACGATGCGACCTTTCAGGGAACCCCGTCCGGACCTGACAGTGCCGGGCCGGATCGACTGCAAAGGTGTGCGCACGCCGGACTCGTTGTCGATCTGCCAGAAGGTCCAACCGTTGCGGTTGTCATTGATGGCGGGGTTGTAATTCCTGACCACCGCGCGTGCGGCACCGGTCGGCGTCTTGAATGACTGACCTGCGAGTGGGCCGTCGATGATCTCGACTCGGGCCGGCTCTGTGAACCTGGCACGGACCCGATGTCCTTCATAGTCGGCATAGACCATGACGCCCTGGTCGACGGGCTGGGGGCGGTTGTCGGAGGTCAGGGCGCTGCCTTCGACCAGCCGACGAATGATCGCGCTCTCCGAAAGATTTGCCACTCGAGCCGCGAACGCCACGGTGAACTTCGTGTACTCGTCGACCTCGATGGTCGCCATGCGGATCACCTCCGGCACGAGCATAGCGCAAACAGAGAAAGCAAATCAAGCAAACACAGCATCCGACGATTCTCAGCCGCGCAGCGGCGGCGGAAAGAATGCTTCGCGATCGCGTGCCAGCACGTCGAGGTCCCGAGTGGCCCGGGTGCCCACCTCGCCGAGTCTCAGTTTCACGCCGATGCCGCCCTTGACGAGAGTGCCCGCCGGGAGCATCTGCGCGACGACGCTGCTGACGAGCACGCGGGCCCGGGCCGCAGTTACCTCTAGGCCGTGTTTCGTAGTTGGATGGTTACCGGAGGCGTCGAACGTCAACGTGCTCAGAGCGACGGCGCCCAGGTTCACGAGCGCGAGGGGTGGGACGCCGGGTGCGAGGGCCGCAGCGCGGGGTACGGTCACTGAGGTTCGCGTCCACGTGAAGGTGACAGGTTTTGCTCCGGTTCCGGTTCGAGCTCCGGCCTCTGCGGGAGGTGAAGCCATGGGGCGCCGACCGGCCGACCCTGCACTGGTTCGGGCTGACCGACGGGTGGTACTGGATCGAAGCCGGGGACCATGAGTTCCTGCGATACACCGACGAGGCTGTGCGCCGCTGGGACCTCCGTCGGCCGTACCCCGACTACTACGTCGCCCGGCTGTGGGAGGACCTCATCGTCCTGCGGTGGGCGCTCCAAGAACCCGTACCCGCTGACCTCGTCCCCTTCGTGAACGGGACGTTCGCGCGGCGTGAGTTCCCCGACGCCGACGATTTCGGGGTCGAGGTCGAGGCCGCGTTCGACTTCCAGGGCGATCACCTCGTCGACTTCGGCTACCTGACGCACGCGCCGACGCTGTTCTGCTGGAGGCACTATGCCGAGGGCCGGGATGTGGTGACGTTGAGCCAGCACGTCCCGGCCGGCGGGCGGGGCACCTTCGCCGGGCCGCCGCGGCGGGAGGTCACCGTGCCGGCGGCCGAGTTCTTCGACGCGGTCGACGACCTGGACCGCCGGCTTGTGTCCGCCATGGAGGGACGCGTCGCCGAGGCGGAGGGCGAACCCCTGGCGGGCATCGATCTCGACCTGGGGCAGCTGCGGGCGGAGCACGAGCGGCGGCGACGCTGGCGGGAGCTACGGGCGGCCGAACCTCGCCACGTCGGGTGGGCGGCCGTGCGGGCCGGCGCTGCCGAGATCGCCTCGTGGCCGCCCCTGGAACTACCGTGAGGGGCGGCCACGAGGAC
>CAKUMG010001005.1 GCA_934667465.1 uncultured Actinoplanes sp.
GCCCAGAAGTCGTAGCCGCTGCCGTCCGGGGCGTGGAACTGCACCGGGTTGTTCATGCAGAAGGCCGCGACCAGGCTGCGCGCGCGGTTCGGGTTGCGCAGGTTGAAGGCCGGGTGGCGCATCAGTTCGCGCACCTTGGCGATGTCGGTGGTCGGGGCGGATGCCTGCATCGCGAACCACTTGTCCACCACCAGCGCCTCGTCCTTGAATTCCTCGTAGAAGCGGGCCAGCTCGGCTTCCGCCTGCGGCGCACCACCCGGTTCTCCGCACTGCGCCCACCCGGCGGCACCGCCGAGCTCACCGCGGGTGCGCCTGCGGCGGGGCCAACTGCGGAGATGCCGCTCGTACGGGGCACCGCGCGCGCCCCGATCGCCGCGCCCCCGCCGGACTGGCCGTCCCTCGCGCCGTCCGGTGCGTCCTCCCCCACCGCGGTCACCTCCCCCGCGCCGGCCACCGCCCCGACGCCGCACGCCGGCTCGGAGCCGGGCTTCGCGGCCGGGCTCGAGGAGGAGCGCGAGACCGCGGCCATGCTGACGGTGCACCTCTCCGACGAAGAACGCGAGGCGCTCGGCGTACGGAGTGATCCTCCGCCGCTCCCCCGCCGCACCAGCCAGACCCACCTGGCGCCGCAGTTGCAGTCCGGGCCGCCCGCCCGCGCCGACGAGGACGAGGGTGCCCACGACCCCGCCCTCATGGCCTCGTTCATGCGGGGCGTGTCCCGCGGCGAGGCGGGCGCGCCGGCCGGCACCGAGTCCCGCTGAGAAAGGTTCCGCCCATGCTGAGCAACGATGTGGCACGTCCCACCCAGAACCTCGTCTGGCTGCTGGCCGGCCTGGCCGAACGGGTCCCGCACACCCGCAGCGCGCTGCTGCTCTCCTCCGACGGGCTGCGCAAGGCGGCGCATGGGCTGAGCGACGACAGCGCCGACCACCTGGCCGCGATCTCGTCGGGGCTGTTCTCGCTGGCCCGCAGCGCCGGGATGAAGTTCGGCTCCGGCGACCAGGTGCGGCAGGTGGTGGCCGAGCTGGACGACACGCTGCTGTTCGTCTCCGCGGCCGGGTCGGGCGCGGTGCTGGCCGTGATCGCGGGCAAGGGCGCGGACCCGGGTGTACTCGGCTACGAGATGGCGCAGCTGGTGAAGAGCGTCCGCCCGTTCCTGGCCACCCCGCCCCGCCCGGCCGACGGCACCCTCCGATGACGAGGTGACCGCGGCCGGGGGTGACGACGAGCCGTGGCTGGACGAGGCGGCCGGGCGGCTCGTGCGCCCGTACACGGTGAGCAACGGGCGCACCGAGCCGAGCACGCCCATGGAGCTGCTGTCGATGGTCGTGGCGACCGGCCGGCCGCCGCACGGGCACCTCGAACCCGACCACGCCGAGGCGCTGGGCTTGTGCCGCAGCCCGACGACGGTCGCCGAGGTGGCAGCGCGCCTGCGCCTGCCCGCCGCCGTCGCGAAGATCCTGCTCTCGGACCTGGTCGACGCCGGAGTCGTGCACACCCGATCCCCCGGCCACCCGGCCGGGCCCACCACGAACGCGGTACTGGAGACCATCCTCGATGCGCTACAACGACGACTCTGATCCCTTCCCCGCGGCGCTCAAGCTGCTGATCGCGGGGGGATTCGGCGTGGGCAAGACGACCTTCGTCGGGGCCGTCAGCGAGATCGAGCCGCTGCGGACCGAGGAGATCATCACCTCCGCCAGCATCGGCACCGACAGCCTCACCGGCGTCGAGCTCAAGGAGACCACCACCGTCGCCCTGGACTTCGGGCGGATCACCGTCGACCGCGACCACATCCTGTACCTGTTCGGCACGCCCGGGCAGGAGCGTTTCTGGTTCATGTGGGACGAGCTGTCCGAGGGCGCGATGGGCGCGGTGGTGCTGGCCGACACCCGCCGGTTGCAGGACTGCTTCGCCGCCGTGGACTTCTTCGAGTCGCGCGGGCTGCGGTTCGTCGTGGCCGTCAACGAGTTCGACGACGCGTTCCGCTACCGCCCGGCCGATCTGCGCGCGGCGCTCGACCTCGACCCGGGCGTCCCGATCGTCACCTGCGACGCCCGCGACACCCGGTCCGCCACGACCGTGCTCGTCCGGCTGGTCCGGCACCTGCTCGACGTCTCCGACACCCCCGCCGTAGGGAGCCCGGCATGATCTACGAGTCCGATTCCGCCCCGCACCAGCCGCTGACCCCGGTGGACCCGGAGGTGCCGCTGCGCATGCGCCGCCTGAGCGAGCTCGGTCTGGGCGAGCGCCCCGACCCGGCGTTCGACGAGTTCGCGCGCAAGCTGACCGAGATCACCGGCGCCCCGTACGCGATGGTCAATTTCATCAGCGCCGACCGCCAGTACTTCGCCGGCCTGCACACCGTCACCCCCGGGAACGCCGCCCCGGACGCCGCGACGCCGGGCCGCGAGATGGACCGCGATCACGGCTACTGCCCGCATGTGGTGGTCCGCCGCAAGGCGCTGGTCCTCGACGACGTCTGCGACTATCCGCGCTTCGCCGGCAACCCGGTCGTCGACGAGATCGGCATCCGCTCGTACCTGGGCGCCCCGCTGATCGACCGCACGGGCACCACGCTCGGCACCATCTGCGTCGTCGACACCGAGCCCCGCCCCTGGGGGCGCGCCGGCCTGGAGACGATCAAGGCCCTGGCCGCCGAGCTGATCGACCAGATCCACGCCCGCGAGGACGGCCGCCCCACGACCTGACGCGCCGCCGACGCCCGCCGACGCCCACGGCAGCCGCCGACACCCGCCGGCACCCGCAAGAGCCGGCGGCCGCCTCAAGACCCGGCGCGGGCCGCAGCCGCGCCGGCTTCCGGCGCGGGCTGCTCACCGCCGAAGCGCTCCGACCACTGCCCCTTGGCCGTCCCCATCGCGAACTCGGCCAGCCGCAGCAACTGCACGTCCGACGTGCCCGCCGGCGCGTAGATGTGGTGCGCGTCGCGCAGGT
>CAKUMG010001006.1 GCA_934667465.1 uncultured Actinoplanes sp.
GTCGTCGTGCACGACGGGCGCGTCGCGTACGAGGGCGGTGTCCCCGAACCGGCAGGTCACCACGCGGTGCCGGGGCACGATCACGTCCACCCGCACGCGGCCCCCGGGCAGGCGCGGATCTGCGTCGCCCCCACCGACCGGATGCCAGCGAACTGATTATGGACCTTTTCGAGTACGAGTTCATGCTCCGCGCGCTGGCCGGCGCGCTGGTCATCGGGCTGACCGCCCCGGCGCTCGGCATCTATCTGGTGCAGCGCGGCATGTCCCTGATCGGCGACGGCATCGGCCACGTGGCGCTGACCGGCGTGGGCGTGGGTCTGCTGTTCCAGCAGTCGCCGGTGCTCACCGCCGTGGTCGTGTCGATCCTCGGCGCGGTCGGCGTCGAGCTGGTGCGCCAGCGCGGCCGTACCTCCGGTGATCTGGCTCTGGCCCTGCTCTTCTACGGCGGCATCGCGGGCGGCGTCGTGCTCGTCGGGCTCGCCGGCAGCACCAGCGCGAACCTCACCCAGTTCCTGTTCGGCTCGCTGACCACCACGTCCCGGCAGGACCTGATCGTCATCGTCGTGCTGGGCGCCGCCGTGCTGACCGCGATGCTGGCGCTGCGGCCGGCCCTGTTCGCGGTCTGCAACGACGAGGAGTACGCGCGCGTCTCCGGGCTTCCGGTCCGCGCCCTCAACCTGCTGCTCGCCGTGACCACCGCCGTGACCGTCACGATCGCCATGCGCACGGTCGGGGTGCTGCTGGTCAGCGCGCTGATGGTCGTGCCCGTGGCGGCGGCGCAGCAGGTGACCCGCGGCTTCCGCGCCACGATGGCGGCGGCCATGGCGATCGGCGTCGGAGCCGCCGCGGCGGGGGTCTGGACCTCCGGCGAGCTCGACACCGCGCCCGGCGCCACCATCGTCATCCTCGCGATCGCCGTGTTCGTCGCGATCACCGTGGGCGCCGCGACGTGGCGGGTGTTGCGCCGGCGGGTGCCGGACCGGGGCGGCGCGGCATCCGCCGAGCCGCCGGAAGTCGTCCTGGAGGCGGGAGCGCGATGAGTTCCGAGGTGGCGCCCGTGCGGGCGACGGGCTACGAGGCGTACGAGGCCGCGGGCGAGCTGCTGCGCGCCCTCTCCGCGCCGATCCGGGTGGCGATCGTCGCGGAGCTCGGCGACGGCGAGCGCTGCGTGCACGAGCTGGTGGAGAAGCTCGGCGCGCCGCAACCCCTGGTCTCCCAGCACCTGCGGGTCCTGCGCGGCGCGGGCGTCGTGCGGGGTGCCCGCCGCGGCCGGGAGATCGCATACTCACTGGTGGACGATCACGTCGCGCACATCGTCGCCGACGCGGTCAGCCACGCGAGGGAGGCATGATGACCGAGGAGACCACAGTCGTCCGGAACACCCGGCAGCGCAGCGCGGTGCGCGAGGTCCTGGACACCTGCGAGGGCTTCCGCAGCGCACAGGACCTGCACGGCATCCTGCGCGAGCGCGGCGAGAAGGTCGGCCTGACCACTGTCTACCGCACGCTGCAGGGCATGGCGGACGCCGGCGAGATCGACGTGATGCGCCCGCCGGGCGGCGAGCACCTCTACCGGCGCTGCAGCCGCGGGCACCACCACCACCTGGTGTGCCGCTCCTGCGGCCGTACGGTCGAGGTCGAGGGACCGGCCGTGGAGAGCTGGGCCGGCAAGGTCGCCCGCGAGAACGGTTTCGTCGACGTGTCGCACACGCTCGAGATCTTCGGCACCTGCGAGGAGTGCGTGGCCAAGCGCTCTTGACGGCGCCGTGGGACGCTGACGCGCGTGAAGATGTACGCCGACCGACTCCCCACCGCGATCCGTCAGCTGCTCACCGACCTGCTCGTCGTCCTCTGGGTCTATGCCTGGATCCGGGCCGGCATGTGGGTCGACGACACGGTCGAGAAGCTCGCCGTCCCCGGCCAGAAGCTCCAGGAGGCCGGGGCGGGCATCGCCGGCAACCTCACCGACATCGGCGGCAAGGTCGGCCGCGTGCCCCTCGTCGGCGACGAGCTGACCTCGCCCTTCACCAGCGCCGCCGGCGCCGCGGGCAATCTCGCCGAGGCGGGCCGCCAGCAGCAGGACGTCATCAACGACCTGGCCCTCACCCTGGCGCTGCTCATCGTCGCGGTGCCGCTCGCGCTCGTGCTCTTCCTCTGGCTCCCGCTGCGGCTGCGCTGGATGCGCCGCGCGGGCGTCGCCGCCCGGGTCCGCCGCGACCCGGCGGGCAAGGATCTGCTGGCCCTGCGCGCGCTGACCAGCCGCTCCCTCGCCGAGCTGACCAAGCTCGGCCCGGACATCGCCCAGTCCTGGCGCAACGGCGACGCCGCGGCGGTCGACGCGCTCGCAGCGCTGGAACTGCGCGGTCTCGGCCTCAAGGACCGTTGAGCACGGCCCCGGTGCCGCGGCTTCGTTCCCAGGACCGCTGAGCACGGCCCCGGTGCCGCGCGGGTAGGGTCGGGGCGATGAAAGACGCCGACCTGCAGGGCCTTCGGTCGGGAGACCTCGCCGCCCGCGAAGCCCACGTGCACGACCTGCTCGACCGGGCCCGGGAGCACGGTGACGAGTCAGCCGTCGCGGCGCTGCACGTGCTGGTCCGCGACTACCGGGAGTTCCACCGCTCGTTGTACTCGCGGGCGCTGAACCACGCCGAGGTCTTCGCCGACCCCGGGCTGGCCGAGCCGCTGCTGGCCGCGCTCGCCGACACCCGGTACAACTGCCAGGCGTGGGCCGCGATGGGGTGCGCCGCCATGGACGTCACGGCCGCCGTGCCGCAGCTCGTGACGCTCCTCGACGACCCGCAGTGGATGGTGCGGGACGAGGCGGTCAAGGCGCTCGGGGTCCTCGGCGACGCGTCGGTCGTGCCCGCGCTGGCGCCGCTGCTCGGCGACCCCGCCGACTGGCTGCGCCAGCGGACCGCCGACGCGCTGGCCCGGATCGGCGGCGACGC
>CAKUMG010001007.1 GCA_934667465.1 uncultured Actinoplanes sp.
CCGCGTGCTCAGCGAGGGCCCCGGCACCCCGTCGCTCGGCCTCAAGCTCGACGACCGCGACCGGCTCTTCGTGGCCGGCGGCAGCGGCGGCGACGCGCGGGTGCTCGACGCGCGCAGCGGCCGGGTGCTCAAGTCCTACCGGCTGCAGGAGGGCACCGCGTTCATCAACGACGTGGTGCTGACCGGCGGCGCGGCCTGGTACACCGACTCGGCCAACCCCGTGCTGTTCAAGCTCCCGCTCGGGCGGCGTTTTTCGAGCGAGCTGCCCGCGGCCGCGGTGCGGGTGCCGATCACCGGTGACCTCGTCTACGCCACCGGCAACAACGCCAACGGCATCAGCGCCACCCCGGACGGCCGCGGCCTGATCGTGGTCCAGACGAACACCGGCAAGCTCTTCAGGACCGGCTACGACGGCCGCACCACCGAGATCGACCTGGGCGGCGAGTCGGTGCCCAACGGCGACGGGCTCTGGCTCAAGGGCACCACGCTCTACGTCGTGCAGAACCGGCTCAACGTGATCGCGAAGATCAAGCTCGACAAGCGCGCGACCAGGGGCACTGTCGTCAGCCGCACGACCGACCCGAACTTCGACGTCCCGACCACGATCGCTGAGTACGGCAAGCGCTTCTACCTGCCGAACGCCCGCTTCACCACGCCGCCCACCCCGGAGACCGAGTACACCGCGGTCGCCGTCCGGCGCCCGTAGCCCGGGCGCTCGCTCCGGCTCCGGCGATGCGGAGCGAGCCGGGGTGCCCGCTCACGCACGTGGCCGGGTGGGGCTTCGCGAACTGGACGCGTCAGCGGCCAGCGAAGGCCCGCCCGGCCCCTCGGCGGGAGCGACGGTCCGTACGCCCCACCCGGCTACGACATCGTTCTTATCCCCAGCTCTTCACGCCCACCGTCGTCAAGCGCTGCGTCGCGCGGGACAAAGCGACATAAAGCGTCCGCACCCCGCTGGCATCGACAGCGATCTCCGCGGGCTCCGCCAGCACCACCGCGTCGTACTCCATGCCCTTCGCCTCCAGCGCCGTCACCACCTGCACCCGCTCGGGCAGCCCGGCCACCCACTCCGCCATCTCGTCGCGGCGCGGCACCGGCGTGATCACGCCGATCGTCCCGTCGACGTCGGCCAGGTGCTTCTCCACCGACGCCCGCACCGTCGCGGCCAGCTCCGCGGCCGGCACGAGCAGCTCGACCGGGTCGACGCCCGTGCTGCGCACCGCCCGGGGCAGCGGCAGGTCCGGCATGATCGTGCGGATCACCCGGGCCGCGACCGCGAAGATCTCCGACGAGTTGCGATAG
This sequence comes from uncultured Actinoplanes sp., assembly GCA_934667465.1. Lineage (GTDB taxonomy): Bacteria > Actinomycetota > Actinomycetes > Mycobacteriales > Micromonosporaceae > Actinoplanes. The sequence continues at coordinate 1,303 of CAKUMG010001007.1, forward strand.
TTCGTGGTCAGCGCGTACGTCTGCCGCTTGCGCGAGCCGAGCGCCTTGTCCCGGGCCTGGTCCAGCTCGGCGGTGTCGCCCGGCCAGGCGGTCTGCGCCGGGTCGCCGACGATCGTCCACGACGCGTACGTGCCGCGGCGGCCCACCATGCGCCACTGCATCGGCGACACGTCCTGCGACTCGTCGACCACCACGTGGGCGTAGTCGCGGTAGTCCTCCTCGCGCTGCACGGCCTGCGCGCGGGCGGCGGCCTGGCGGTCCGCGAACGTGCTGACCTCCTGGATGCCGTCGCGCACGTGGAACGGGTTCTTCGTCTTCTGCTGCGCCTTGCGGGGCCGGCCCATCAGCTCGTCGAGCTCGTCGAGCAGCGCCACGTCGGCGATCGTCGGCCCGTGCTCGGCCAGGCCGTCGAACGAGCCCTGCAGCAGCGCGAGCTCGTCGCGGGAGAGCAGACCGTTGCCGTACGCCCGCAGGCGCGCGGGGTCGGCCAGCCAGCGCAGCACCCGCATCGGGGTGAAGCGGGGCCACCACTGGCGCAGGAACTCCCGGAAGTCGGCGCGGTCGGCGAGCTCGGCCTCGAACTCGCGCTTCTCCGGCAGGTTCGTCAGCGACTGGCGGGCCTGGGCCCACAGCGCGTCGAACAGCCGGTCGAAGCCGTGCCCGCGGACCTCGTTGCGCCGGGCCCCGCGCGGCAGGGCCTTGCGGCGGACCCGGTCCAGCTCGGCCGCGTCCAGGCGCAGCAGCGTCCCGCGGTAGAGCAGGCGCAGCTCGGCCGGCGCGCCCGGCACCGCGTCGTGCGAGGCGCGCTCGAGCACCCGGCGCATCCGCAGCGAGCCCTTGATCGCCGCGACCGGGGTCGGGTCGACGCGGGTGGCGTCGTAGCCGGGCACCAGCGAGCCGAGCGAGCGCAGCGTCGCCGTGTCCTCGCCGAGCGACGGCAGCACTGTCGCGATGTAGCTGACGAAGACCCCCGAGGGCCCGACCACGAGGATGCCGCCGCCGGCGAACCGGTTCCGGTCGGCATAGAGCAAGTACGCCGCGCGGTGCAGCGCCACGGCGGTCTTGCCGGTGCCGGGGCCGCCGGTGACGATCGTCACCCCGGAGGCGGGGGAGCGGATCGCCTCGTCCTGCTCGCGCTGGATGGTGGCCACGATGTCGCGCATGCCGCGGCCGGTGGCCTTGGACAGGCTGGCCAGCAGCGCGCCGTCGCCGACGATCGCCATGTCGTCGGGGGCGGCGTCCGGGTCGAGCAGGTCGTCCTCGATGCCGGTGACCTTCTCGCGGTTCGACTGGATCATGCGCCGCCGGACCACCCCGAGGGGGTCGGCGGGCGTGGCCCGGTAGAACGGGGACGCGGCCGGCGCCCGCCAGTCGACCACCAACGAGTGCGAGTCCTCGTCGCGGATGCCCATGCGCCCGACGTAGTGCCGGGCGCCGGTGTTCAGATCGAGGCGGCCGAAGACCAGGCCCTCGTACTCGGTGTCGAGCGCGTGCCGGCGCCGGGCGGCGTGGAAGACCATGGCGTCGCGCTCGACGAGCGCGCCGAAGTTGCCGACTCCGGCGAGCGTGTAGCCCTCCTTCTCGGCCCGGGACGCCTCCTGGCGCAGCGTGGCGAGCCGGGCGTAGACCCGGTCGACATGCTC
>CAKUMG010001008.1 GCA_934667465.1 uncultured Actinoplanes sp.
GGGCAAGCGCGACGGCGGGCCCTGGAGGCGCCGGTGGGACTGGGCGATCATCGGCGGCAGCGTGGTGCCGGCGGTGCTGTGGGGGGTCGCGTTCGGCAACATCGTGCGGGGTGTGCGGCTGGACGCCGATCACGAGTACGTCGGCGGATTCGTCGAGCTGCTGAACCCGTACGCGCTGCTCGGCGGTCTGACGACCTTGACCCTCTTCACGCTGCACGGCGCGGTGTTCCTGGCGCTGAAGACCGGCGGCGAGATGCGGGAGCGGGCGGTGCGCCTCGCGGCGCGGATCGCGTGGCCGGTGGTCGCGGTCGCCGGCGGGTTCCTGCTGTGGACCGTGCTGGCGCACCCCAGCCCGGCCGGGGCGGTGCTCGCGGTGGTCGCGGCGGTCGCGCTGACCGGTGCGGCACTGGCGGCACGCGTACGGCGGGAGGGGTGGGCGTTCCTCGCGACCGGCGTCACCATCGTCGCGGCGGTGTTCGCGCTGTTCCTGACGCTGTTCCCGGCCGTGATGCCGTCGACGATCGCCGACGCCAACAGCCTCACGACGACCAACGCGGCCTCCAGCACGTACACGCTCGAAGTCATGACCTGGGTGGCCGTGTTCTTCACTCCGATCGTGCTGCTCTACCAGGGCTGGACCTACTGGGTGTTCCGCAAGCGCCTGACGATCGAGCGGATCCCGGTGTGAAACCCCTCGACCCCCGGCTGCTGCGGTACGCGCGGCCGGCGCGCGCGTACCTGGCGGTGACCGTCGCCCTCGGGGTGGTCCTCGCCGCCCTGATCGTCGCCCAGGCCACCCTGCTCGCGTCCGGCATCACCGCGGTGTTCCTCGGCGGCGGCACGGTGTCCACGCTCGGGCCGACCCTGGCGGGGCTCGCGGCCGTCGTCGCCGGCCGGGGGGTGGTGGCGTGGGCGCAGGAGGTCGCGTCGGCCCGCGCCTCCGCCGGCGTCAAGTCCACGCTGCGGCGGCAGATCCTCGCCCGGATCGCGGCTCGGGGGCCGATGCCGCCCGCCGAAACCGGTTCGCCGGCCGGGACCGGTTCGCCGGCCGGGACCGGTTCGCCGGCCCGGACGGGGGAGGTGGCCGTGCTCGTGACGCGGGGGCTCGATGCGCTCGACGCGTACTTCTCGAGGTATCTGCCGCAGCTGGTGCTCGCCGTGCTCGTGCCCGCGCTGGTGCTGGCCCGGCTGCTCGGCGCGGATCTGGTGGCGACCGCCACTGTCGCGCTCACCCTGCCGCTGATCCCGGTCTTCATGGCCCTGGTCGGCCTGCACACCGAGGCCGCCAACCGCCGCCAGTTCCGGCTCCTCGCCCGGCTCGGGCACCACTTCCTCGACGTGGTGGCCGGGTTGCCGACGCTGAAACTGTTCGGCCGGGCCCGGGCCCAGGCGGCGACCATCAAGCGGATCAGCGCCGAGCAGCGCCGGGTGACCATGCGGACGCTGCGGACCGCGTTCCTGTCGTCGCTGGTGCTCGAGCTGCTCGCCACGCTGTCGGTGGCGCTCGTGGCGGTGGGGATCGGGCTGCGGCTGGTGAGCGGGCACCTCGACCTGGAGACCGCCCTGCTGGTGCTGATCCTGGCTCCGGAGGCGTACCAGCCGTTGCGGCAGGTGGGGGCGCAGTATCACGCGAGCGCGGAGGGGCTCGCGGCCGCGGACGCCGCGCTTGCCATCGTGGAGATGCCGGAATTGTCGCGGGGGTCGGGGGCGGCGCCTTCCGGGGCTCTGGAGTTTTCGGATATATCCGTCTCGTTCCCGGGCCGAGACGGGCCGGTGCTGCGGCTTTCTGCGGACATTTCGCCCGGGGAACTGGTCGCGCTGACCGGGCCGAGCGGGTGCGGCAAGTCGACGGCGCTGCATCTGCTGATGGGGTTCGTCACTCCCACGTCCGGGCGGGTCAGCTGCGGGGGAGTGGACCTCGCGACGGTGGATCCGGAGCTGTGGCGGGCGCGGGTGGCGTGGGTGCCGCAGCGGCCGTACCTGTTCGCCGGGACCGTGCGGTCGAACATCCTGCTCGGCGCGGACTCGGGCGATGTCGAGCGGGCGGCGCGGGCGGCCGGGATCGACTTCGGCCTGGACACGCCGGTCGGGGACGCCGGGGCCGGGATCTCGGCGGGTCAGCGGCAGCGGGTCGCGCTCGCCCGGGCGTTCCTGCGCGACGCGCCGATCGTGCTGCTCGACGAGCCGACCGCCAACCTCGACGCGGACACCGCCGCCGGGGTCCTCGAGGCCATCCGGCGGCTCGCCCGCGGCCGGACCGTCGTCATGGCCGCCCATCGGCCCGAACTCATCGCCCTGGCCGGCCGCGAGATCTCCCTGGACCTGGTGACCGCATGAACGTGCTCTCCGTGCTGCGGCCCGCCGCCGGCCGGCTGACCCTGGCCGTGCTCGCGGGTGCGGGGGCGGCCGGTGCCGCCGTCGCCCTGCTGGCCGCGTCCGCGTGGCTGATCTCGCGGGCCGCGCTGCACCCGCCGGTGCTGCACCTGATGACGGCCATCGTCGCGGTCCGGGCGTTCGGGCTCAGCCGGGGCGTGCTGCGCTACCTCGAGCGCCTGATCGGGCACGACGCCGCGTTCCGGGTGCTGGGGGCACTGCGGGTCCGCCTGTACGCGCGGCTGGAGCGCCTCGCCCCGGCCGGGCTCGCCGGATTCCGGCGCGCCGACCTGGCCCAGCGGCTGGCCGGCGACGTCGACGCCGTGCTCGACCTGGTGACGCGGGTGCTGCTGCCGTACGCGGTGGCCCTGGTCGTGGGTGTCGCCTCGGTGGCACTGGTGGCGACGCTGCTGCCGGTCGCCGGGGCGGTCCTCGCGGTCGCGCTGCTGGTCGTCGGGGTGGTGGTGCCCCTGGTGCAGGCGGCCGCCGCGCGCCGGGCCGACGGGCGGCTCGCGCCGCTGCGCGGGGAGCTCGCCACCGGCGCGGTGGACCTGCTGCACGGGCTGGGCG
>CAKUMG010001009.1 GCA_934667465.1 uncultured Actinoplanes sp.
CGGATCTCGATGGTGCCCGCCCCGGCCGTCTCCTTGGCGACCTTCGCGGTGAACGTGCGCCCGATCCGCGCGTCGCGGTACGCCGTCCACTGCCGGTCGGCGGTCGCTCCCACGGCCGTCCCGCGCGCCTTGGTCTCGTCGACGAGACGCACCCCCGCGTACGAGTCGAACGCCTCCGCCCTGGTCGTGCGGGTCAGGTCGCGCGGCGGGATCGTCTCGCCCCGGACCCGCAGCGAGCCGCGCTGCCGAATGTCCGATGAGGACGAGCCGACGAGCACGTCGTGCGTGGCGGTCTCGACCACCCAGCGCTCGCGGGTGACGTCCCAGTGCGCCAGGTCGCGGCGCGGAATGGTCAGGGACACCGTCTTGGTACGCCCGGGAGCCAGGCTGATCTTGTCGAACGCCCGCAGCTCCTTGACCGGCTGGGCGTCGCGCGAGGTGCGCTGGTGCGTGTAGAGCTGCACGACCTCGTCGCCCGCGACCTTGCCCGTGTTCGTGACGTCAACGGTGACGGTCGTGCCGCGTACCCGCAGGTTGGAGTATTTGAACGTGGTGTAGGAGAGTCCGTGGCCGAACGCGTAGAGCGGCTTCTGCTTCGACCACAGGTAGGTCTGCTCGCTGCTGATGATGTCGTACTCGTTCAGGTCCGGCGGGAGCTGGTCGTCCGAGCGGTACCAGGTCTGGGTGACCCGGCCGGCGGGGTTGACCGCGCCGTAGAGCACGTCGGCGATCGCGTGCCCGGTCTCGGCGCCCGCATGCGTAGTCCACAGGATGCCGGGCACGTGCTGGTGCTCCCAGGTGATGCTGTCCGGGTAGCTGGTCTGGAGCACGACGATCGTGCGCGGGTTGGCGGCGGTCACGGCCTTGACGAGCTCGGACTGGCCCGCGGCGAGCGCGGTCGAGCTGCGGTCGCTGATCTCGCGCCCGTTGATGAACGGCATGCTGCCGACGACGACCACGGCGGTGTCGGACGCCTTCGCGGCGGCCACGGCCTCGGCGATCCCGTCGACCAGGACCTCGCGGCCGAACTTGGCGGCACCGGCGGCGTCGGGCGAGCCGGGGACCAGCTTGCCGTCGGCGGACACGGTCACGTAGACGTTCGGGCCGAACCAGCTCTCGCGCGTCTCGTAGCCCGCGTAGCGCAGGACGACAGTACCGTCGGGCTGCTCCTCGATCGTGAACTGCTGCTGCACGTACCAGCCGGAGGGCTGCTCGTCGCGGGTCACGAAGCCGCCGCCGCCCGAGCCGAGGTAGCGCCCGGTGCCGACGTTGCGCAGGGTCACGATGTCCTGGCCCCAGTCGACGACGTCGAACTGCGCCTGCGGGCCGGCGGTGGTGCCGGTCGCGGTGACCGGGGTGGCGTCGGTGGTGCCGTTCGCGGTCACGTAGCGGCCGGAGGCGGTGTCCTTGAGCGCGATCCGGTCGGAGCCCTCGCTCTGGTTCACCGAGGCGCGCTCGCCGATGCCGTCGGCCACGGTGACCTGGTAGGGCAGCTTGCCTCCGTACCAGTCGTTGTAGAGGGTGTCGGAGAGCGGGCCGACCACCGCGACCTCGCCGCCCGGCTTGAGCGGCAGCGCCTTGTCGTTCTTCAGCAGGACGGCGGCGTCGGCGGCCGTCTCGCGGGCGAGGCGCTGGTGGGCGGGGGCGTTGATGACCTCGGGGCCGATCTTCGCGTGCGGGCCGCCGTCCGGGTCGAACTCGCCGAGCCGGAAGCGGATGCTCAGCGCGTGCCCGGCCGCGGCGTCGACGTGCCGCTCGGTGATCAGGCCCTGGTCGAGCGCGGCCCTGACCGAAGCGATCGTCGGGCCGCCGTCGGTGTTGTCCACGGTGAAGCTGTCCGAGCCGGCCTTGAGGATCGCGGCGCTGGCCTCGGGCTGGGTCGCGTAGTACCGCTGCGAGCCGGTGAGGTTGTAGGGGGCGTAGGCGTCGGTCACGTTGAACAGCGGATAGTCGCTCCAGCTGCGCAGCAGCCCGGCCTGGTCCGGGTCCACGGTGGCGGGACGACCGTTGACCAGGTTGTACGCGGCCATCACCCCGGTGGCGGCCTCGGCCTCCAGCGCGGGCTTGAACGCGGCGCGGTCGTACTCGTTGAGCACCCGCTGCGGCAGGTTCGACGACGTGACGTCGCGGCCCGTCTCGTTGTTGTAGGCCAGATAGTGCTTGAGCGTGGGCGCGGTCTTGAGGTGGTCCGGATCGCCGCCGGTCAGACCCTCGCCGTACGCGGTGGAGATCGCGCCGGTCAGCAGCGGGTCCTCGCTGTAGCCCTCCTCGTTGCGGCCCCAACGCGGGTCGCGCAGCAGGTTGACCACGGGCGCCCACAGGTTCAGGCCCCATACCCGGTCGTTGAGCTTGTGGTAGCCGCGCGCCTCGTCACCGACCACGTTGCCGACCCGCTCGATCAGGTCCGGGTCCCAGGTGCTGGCCATGCCGACGGGCTGCGGGAAGACGGTGCCGGTCGCGGTGACGACGTTGCCGTTGTCGTCCACGTTGTTCGACCACGCGATGCCGTGCAGGGCCTCGGTGCCGGCCTTGAACAGCTTGATGTCCAGCCGCGGGATGGCCGGCTGGTACTGGTGCAGCAGCGAGATCTTCTCGTCGAGGGTGAGGCGGCCGACGAGATCCGCGACGCGTCTCTCCAGGGGGAGCCGGGGGTCGCGGAACGGTAGTCCCGGGTCGGCCGCCAGGGCCTTGCCGGGCAGGGCCGTGACGGAAAGGGCGAGGATGGTGAGCGCGGCGAGACCGCGCCGCAGCCGGGACGGGCGCATGGTCGATTCCTTTGACTCGCTTTTTACTGCGGGTGGGAAGGTGCAGCTCAGGGGCTGTCGAAGCGCTTCGACTGACGATCAATGGGTACGGCGTTCCAGTACCGGTGGATGAGCGCCAACCATAGATGGGCGGCAATAGTTGCCGCAAGCATCGGGCGTGATGCGGGCGAAATGGCG
>CAKUMG010001010.1 GCA_934667465.1 uncultured Actinoplanes sp.
CTCCGGAGCAGCCGTACGGGGGTTCGTGGCCGCGAACGCCACCTCGCTCACACCGGCCGGCGTGACCGGCTGCAGCCGCCACTCGTCGAAGCCGTAGCTCAGCACGACCGGGCCGAAGTCCGCGACCGTGTCGCCGACGCGCACCGGCTTGTCCTTGGTGAGGTACGGCGGCGCGAGGTTCGCCGTCGACAGGTTCGTCGTGCGCGCGTCGTCGAGCAGGATCCGGTCGAGCTCGTTCTCCGCGGCCACCTTCTTCGCCGCGTCGCTGCCCGGCTCCGCCACGTCAGTCGGGATCCGGGCCGGCTCGCCACCGGCGGCCAGCACGATCTCGCCGTACCGGTTGGTGTTGTAGACGTCCGACACCGCGTACGCACCGGCGGGCGCGACCAGCATCGACTCCGCGGCCTCACGGGCGGCGGCGTCGAGCGGCAGCTTGAGCGCCACCGGCTCGGGCAGCGTCGCGTCCCCGGCACACACCTGCACGTCGGCTTTCGCGCCGATCGTCAGCTGGGTGAGCCCGTTGTACTCGTTCGGCGTGCCGCTGACCCGCACGACGTCGCCGATCGCGACGGACGGGTGGTTCGCCGTGCTCGTGGTCAGGTAGACGAAGATGCCGTCGGACGCGGTGCCCGCGGCCACCGGCCGGTCGCCGCCGCTGCCCGCGGTCTGCACGAAGATGCCGTTGTAACCGCCCGTACGGTGGTCGGCGGTGACCACGCCCTCGACGGTGACCCGCTGGCCGGCGAGCGGCGTCGCGGTCCCGGTGCCCTGCACCTGCGCGATCGTGTGCGTCGGCGCGGTGGCGCAGGTCGGCGCGGGCTCCTCCGGCTCCTCGGGTTCTTCCGGGGTGGCCGTGCCGTTCAACCGGCCGAAGCTGTTCTCGGCCGGCCCCTGCCAGGTGCCACCGATCTTCTGCAGCGAGTGCCCGATCGGCGCGCTGGTCTCGACGACGCCGATGTCCACGCTGGTCGCCCCGGCGACGGTGAGCGTGCCGCCGTAGCTGAGGAACTCCGCCACGCCGCCGTCGGGCTCGACGAGCGCGACACCGTCCGGGTTGCCGTTCTGGATGCCGTTCGAGGGGTACTCCTGCACGACCACCCCGGCCGCGGGCACGGTGCCCCGCAGCGTCCTGGTGTCGTACGCGGCGTTGTTCGCGCCGTTGTAGAGCACGACCTTCCAGCCGGTCAGGTCGAACCCGACGGGCGCCTCGACCTCGATCGCCTCGCGGACGTCGGTGCCGGCATTGTCGTAGTGGATCTCACTGATGAACGGCAGCGTGCCGGTTTCGGCCGCCTGTGCGGGCGCACCGACCAGGCTGACACCGACCGCGGTGGCGACGGCGGCAGCGCCGAGCGCCCGCGTTCTGCGTGAATATCGACGCATCGAAAATTTTCCTCCGAGCGGAAGGGGAACCGCCGGATCGTAAGCACATCGGATGACGCGTGGGTAACAGCAGCCTCATTACCACCCGAACGTTTCCTCAGCCCGACCGTTGGGCTCTACTCACGACTCGCACTCAATCCGTCCAGCAGGGCCCGCAGCCCGTACGCGAACGTCTGCTCCGGCGCGGCGTTGTAGGCAGCCGCCGGTGTCGCCAGCCGGCTGCGCAGCCGCGGGAACTCCACCGCGACGGCCGTGGCCTTCTCCAGCGCATCCCCGATCAGGGCCGCCGGGTCGCCGCCACCGCGCGCGAGCCGCTTGGCCAGCGAGTCCGAAGCCGACGCACCGAGCACGGTGCCCAGCACGAAGGTGAAGACGGCGGCGGCCGCCCGGTCGGCCGCCGCCTCGTCGAAGCCGCCCGCCTCGTAGACGGCCAGGCTGTGATCGTCGTAGCGCGCCTTGCCCGGCCCGTAGAAGAGGTAGGAGCCGAAGGCCTGCACCAGCCACGGATGCCGGCTGAACATCGCGTGCAACCCGCCGGCCAGCTCCGTCGCCGCGGCGCGCCAGCCCTCCCCCTCGACCGGCGGTAGCTCGATCTCGGTCCACACCTCGTCGCCGGCCAGCAGCACGAGATCGTCCTTGTTCTTGACGTGCCAGTAGACGGCGGTGGGCGCGGCGCCGAGGCGCTTGCCGAGGCTGCGCATGTTCAGCCCGTCGAGGCCCTCGTCGTCGAGCAGCCGGATCGCCGTCCGCACGATCTGGTCCTTCGTCAACACGTCGCGGGACATGGATCCACCCTAGAGGTCCGCGCGCCAATTGCACAAAGTTCAATTCTGACCTTGAACTTAGTTCAACACTGCCCTGTACTTAGTTCAACAACCGCCGAGGAGGACTCGTGAACACGCTCATCGCCGTCATGCAACTGCTCGTCGCCGCCGCCTTCGTCAGCATCCCGCTGGTCCGCCACCGCTACGGCGCGACCGCCACGGCCACCGCCCACGCCGAGCTCAACCGCCAGGGCGTACGCCCATCGGTCCTCGCCGAGAACGGCATGCGCTTCGACGCCGGCGGCCACGAAACCGCCGTCCCCGTCGCCGTCGCCGCCCTCATGACGACCCTGGCCACCCTCAACCTGACCGGCGCCGGCTGGGCCCACCCCCTCACCTGGGTCTTCCAAACCCTGGTGATCCTCGGCAACGCGGCCATCGTCCACAGCAACGCCACGGCAGCCACCTCGGTCCAAGCCGCCTTCGCCCGCAAGAACGACCCCGACCTCCACCGCATCGACATCCCCGCCCTCCTGCAGGCTGCCGAGGACGGCTTCCCCACCTGGACCTGGACCCTCCAAAAAATCCGCCACACCGTGGTCTTCACCGCCTCCGCCGTGGCCCTGGCCGCCCTAGCCCTCACCTGACCGACCGCTCGCCAGGCATGCCCACGGCAGGAGTGACCGCACCCAGCCCACCCGGCACACCCACCCGCGGAAGGGGTGACCGCAACCATCCCGCCCACCGCGCCCACCGCGAAGGGGTGACCGCAACCATCCCGCCCACCGCGCCC